>JBBTPG010000068.1:0-4391 GCA_038066315.1 Chloroflexota bacterium
ACTTCATCACCCCCACCTGCACGTTCCGGAACCGCGCGGCCGATGCGCCGTGGCCGGTGTGCGCGACCTGCTCCGGCTGGCCTTTGCCGCAGTTCGGCGTGCCCCAGACCACCCACTCGCCGCGGTTGGCGATGGCGTCGCAGCCGCCCCAGAAGCGCGGCGTAATGCCGGTGTACGTCGGGTTCTTGATCAGGTCGCCGAGCTTGCCGTGCTTGATCTCGCGGCCGATCTCCGTGCCGAACTGGAAGTTCAGCCGCTTGTCGTCGATGCTCCAGCTCCGGTTCGTCTCCATGTACACGCCGTCATCGGTGTCGGCGATCATGTCCGCCAGCGTCCACTCGCCCGGCTCCAGGCTGACGTTCGTCATGCGGATCAGCGGGATGCGGTTCCAGCCCGAGGCGCGCATCGCGCCGTTGCTGCGCTGACCCAACGCCGCCGCCGTCTCCCGCGACGTCAGGTAGCCGAGGAACAGCCCGTCGCGGACGATCGGCGTCGACTGCGCGGGCACGCCCTCATCGTCGAAGCCGAAGGTGCCGAGACCGCCGCCGACCGTCGCATCGGCCGTCATGTTCACGTGCGGCGAGCCGTACAGGAACGAGCCGAGCTTGTCGGTGGTGAGGAAGCTCATGCCCGCGAACGCCGCCTCGGTGCCAAGCACGCGGTCCAGCTCGATCGGGTGGCCGCAGGACTCGTGGATCTGCAGCGCGACCTGGCTGCCGTCGAGGATGACGGTCGTCGTGCCCGGCTCCATCGTCTTCGCGCGCAGCAGCGCCGACGCCTCCTCAGCGATGCGCTGCGCGTTGCCCGCCAGGTCGTAGCGCTCGATGAACTCCCAGCCCTCGGTGCCCTGGTGGCGGCCGACGCTGTTGGGGTACGAGCGGTTCTGCACCTCACCTTCGTCTACGGCTGTGGCCTCAAGGCCACAGCCGGTCTCGTACAGCTCCTGCTCAATGTACGCATCCTCGGTGCTGGCGAAAATCTTGTCCTCGCGCTGGCAGTAGATGTTGCCCTCCGCCGCGACGATGTTCGGCACCTTCGCCATCGCCTCATTGACGCGGATCAGCAGCGCGATCTTGTCGTCGAGCGAGACGGCGAACGGGTCCGTCTGCACCGGGGTGCGGTACGTGCCGCTGACCGACTGCGGCGGCCCGATGTCGGCGCGCGGTCCGCGCACGAGCGCGGACGCCTTTGCGACGCGCACCGCCGCCGCCGCGACCGCCGCCGCCTCGTCGAGCAGCATTTTGTGGCTGGCAGCGAAGCCCCAGAAGCCGTCGACAATGACACGCACGCCGAAGCCCAGCGACTCATCCGCCGTCAGCGCTTCGACGTTCTTGTTGCGGACGGTGACGTTCTCGGCTTTGAAGCGCACGATGCGGACATCGGCGTAGTCGGCGCCGCGCGACTTCGCTGTGTCGAGCGCGCGCATCGCGAGATCACGCATGTCGTGCCTCCGTCAGGCTACGCGCCGGCCAAACAGCCGCGACCACAGTGAGGGCTTCTGCGCGCGCACCGGCTGCCCCTTCACCTGCGCGAGGAAGTCGAGGATCACCCGGTTCGTTTCCTCTGGCTTCTCCGCGGTGAAGCCGTGCCGCTGGCCTGGGAGCATGTGCAGCTTGGCGTTCGGGATGCGGCTCGCGAGCAGCGGCGAGTTCTTCGCATCGACGAGCGTGTCGGCGTCGCCCGCGATGACCAGCGTGGGCGCGCTGATCGTTGTCAGGCGGTCGTACGTGTCGTGCGCGCGGATGGCGGCGAGCTGGCCCTTCATGCCGGCGAGCGTCTGGGGGTAGAGCATGGCGGCGCTGCCCATCTGCATCAGACCGGGCCCCGGATGGGCGATGAACGCAGGCGTGAAGAGCTGCTCCATACCTTCCGTGAGCCGCTCCGGCGTGAGCATCTCTGAGAGGTCGTTGATCTCCAGCCCCTCCGCTGAAGTGGTCATCATTTCGGCGTAGCCGGCGGACTTTGGGCCGCCGGGCGTCGTGCAGGCGAGCACGAGGCTGCGCACGCGCCCCGGATGACGGATCGCGAACTCTTGCGCGATCATGCCGCCCATAGACGCGCCGATGATGTGCGCCGACGCGATGCCCAGGTGGTCGAGCAAAGCGGCGGCGTCACCGGCCATCTGCGGGATGGTGTACCCGCCGTCGGGCTGCGTCGTGCGGCCGGCGCCGCGGTTGTCGAACGCGATGACGTGATACCGCTCCGCGAGCGCGGGGATCTGGGGCGCCCAGGCGGCGGCGTTCATCGTGAAGCCCATGATCAGCAGCAGCGGCTCCGCGTTCGCGTCGCCGTGCTCTTCGTAGTACATCTCGATGCCGTTGATCGTGGCGATGGTCATCTGCCCTCCGTGCGCGCTCGCTGAAGCTCTCGGGCGCCGCTACTTCGCGGCCACGGCGCCGTCCTGCAGGAACGCCACGATGTCCGCGTTCAGTTCGTCGGCGCACTCCATGAAGAACAGGTGGCGGCCGCCCGGGTACAGCTTGAACCGCGCGTCCGGGATACCCGCGGCGAGCATGCGCCCGTTCTCGGCGGGCACCGTGCCGTCGTCCGTGCCGTGCGCGACGAACGTCGGGCAGGCGATCTCGCGCAGGCGACCCTGGGTGTCGTGCGCCTGCGCCGCGGCGATCTGCGTGGCGCGGCCCTCCGGCGTCGACCGCAGCTCCGCGTTTGCCAGCGAGCGCGCGACGATCTCGGCGTCGTGCGCGGCCACGTACGCGTCGCTGTAGTTGAGCGCGTAGGTGGAGCGCACCGCCGCGGCGGGGTCCGTGATCTCGCTCGCCGCCATGAACTTCGCCATGTTCTCGCCCGGCGGCAGCACGTGCCCCGTTCCGCCGGCCGTCGTGCAGCCCAGCACGAGGCGCCGCACCCGTCGCGGCTGCTCGAGCGCGATGTGCTGCGCCATCATGCCGCCGAACGACGTGCCGAGCACGTGCGCCGACGCGATTCCGGCGTCGTCGAGCACGGCTGCGGCATCGCCGGCGAACGTCTTCGGCGTTGCCGTGCCATCGCCGATGCTCGATCGCCCGGCGCCGCGCGGGTCGAAGACGATGACCTGGAAGTGCCGCGCCAGCGCCTGCGTATTCGCCCAGAAGATCTCGACGGTGCAGCCGAAGCCGGGATGCAGAAGCAGCGGCTCGCCTTCGCCGTGGATTTCGTAGTAGAGGCGCGCGCCCGGTGCGTCAGCGTACGGCATGTGCGGTCCCTTCTCCGGAGCTTGCGGCGTGCATCGCGCCGTGGCGGCGCACGAAGTCGAGCACGAGGGCGTCAGCCTCCTGCTGCGCCTCGAGGTTGTAGCCGTGCCCCATGCCCTTGAGGATCTGCAGCTCGGCGTGCGCGATGCCCGCCTTCATGAGTTGCGCGTTCGCTGGCGGGATCATCACGTCGTTCGAGCCGTGCAGGATCATCACCGGACAACCGATCTCGTGCAGGCGGTCCCACGCATCGTGCTTGGCGGCGGCGACGATCTGCCGCATGTACGAGTCGGGCGGCGCGCTGTGGCGGCTCGCCTCGCGGGAGCGCGCGAGCATCGCGTCGTAGTTCGCGGCGATGTACGCCTCGCTGTAGCCGAGCCTCCAGCCGGCGACGATCGCCTCATCGCCGGTGAGCGGCTGGTTGCGCACCATCTGCTGGACCGTATCGGCGGCCGGCGGCACGCCGTTCACTGCGCCCGCTGTGGTGCAGCCGAGGATCAGCGCCCGCACCCGCCGCGGATGCCGCAGTGCCAGCTCCTGCGCGACCATGCCGCCCATCGACGAGCCGTAGACGACGGCCGACTCCAGCCCCAGCGCCTCGATGAGCGCCGCCGCGTCGTCGGCGAAGCCGGCGACCGTGAACGCGCCCGCGGGCTTCTCGCTTCGACCGCAACCGCGGCTGTCGTAGGCGATGAAGTCGACGTGCCGGCGATAGGAATCGGTCAGGTATGGGACCTCGCCGAGGTGCCCGCCGAGGCCGCTGATAAAGACGAGCGGCTCGCCGGCGCCGTGGCGCTCGTAGTACAGCTCGACGTTGTTGACGCGTATCGTGGACATCGCGTACAGCGTAGCGATTCCCGATGGCGCCGGACAGCGAAGCTGGCGCTACGCGAACGCCGCGAATATCTCCTCGAACGCCTTCATCTGCCCGCCGGCCGCGCTGGACGGCACGAGGATGGGTGTGCGGACGCCCGCCGCGAACCACGCCTCCACGCCCTCGCGGACCTCTGCCGCGGTGCCGTAGAGGGTGCAGTCGTTGAGCCAGCGCTCCGACATCAGGCCGGGGATCTTCGCAACCTCGCCAGCTTTCTGCGCCCCCTCGATGGCGCGCATCTCCTTTTCGTAGCCGGCCTCGATCCAGTAGTTGCGGTAGTTCGGGAGCATGACGTAGCCGGTGAGCGTGCGGCGCATGACGGCGGC
>JBBTPG010000068.1:4491-10413 GCA_038066315.1 Chloroflexota bacterium
CCGGCCTTCCGGACGGCGGCGACGAAGTTGCGGATATCGGCGATCGGCTTGCCGACTGACACGCCGAGGCGCTGATGAACGGGCCCGTGCGTAACGCCGATGCCGAAGTGGAATCGCCCGCCGCTGATCTCGTGGATGAAGGCTGCCTGTCCGGCGAAGTCGGACGGCTGGCGGAGGTAGATCGGCTGGACGGTTGTGCCGAACGGGATCGTCTTCGTCTCAAGAGCGAGCGCGACGGCGAGGCCCATCGCGTCGCCGAAGCTCGGCAGGTAGATGCCGCCGTATCCGCGCCGCTCGATCTCCTGCGCGAGTTCGATCGTGGCGGCGCGGCGACCGGCGACGGCGGCGAGGGAGAGGGCGGGCATCATGGGCTGGTCTCCTGGTGATTGGCGTTCGGTAGTTGCTTGTTGGTGAGAAGGATGAAGGACGGGCAGGCGTGAGGCCAGCGACTGCGATGTTCAGAGCGCCTTGCGGACGATAGCGAAGCGCTCGCTCTCACGGTGGAGCACGAAGCCGGCGCCAAGGTACAGCTCCAGGCGGCCGTGGTAGTCGCGGGCGTCCGACCGTGCGTGCTTGGCAGGGTAGGCTTCGGCGATAGCGAAGCCTTGCGCGCGTAAGCCCGCGCATGCGGCGGTGAGCAGCCGGCGCGCAAGCCCCTGCCTGCGGTAGGGAGCGGCAACGACGAAACAGACGATCGCGCCGATACGTGCCGGGTCATCATCGCACTGGAACTCCGGGACCCGGTCGAGGCCGGGCAGTGTCGCGCGAGGCGCCGCGTGGCACCATCCGACAGGAGCGCCGTCCAGGTACGCCAGGTAGCCGTGCGCCTCGCCGCGACGGATCAGGTCCTCTTTCGTCGCGCGGTTCTGCTCCGGCGTCGCGGCGTCCCAACTGTCGCCGGTGAATTGATAGAAGAGGCAATAACAGCCGGACCAGTCCGGGTTGTCCATGAACGCGTCGCGGTCGAAGAAGCGCAGGAAGTCGCCGGAGAGTTCGGGCTTGAGTGCACGGATCTCGATGGCGCCGTCCACGGGCTTCGCCGCGCCGTCCCACTGCGTCATGCGTGCGCTTGCGCCGAGCAACTTCCGGATGTCGTCGTCGGTGATGCGTAGGTCGCCGTGCGCTTCGTCTGAGTGGGCGCGGTAGGCGGCGAAGAGTGCGTCGTCATCCGCGCTGTCGAGCCGGTGGCCACAGACACAGTTGATGACACGCATGCGCTGGCTAGTGGCCCGCGACGAGGTGGCGGTCGTCGAGTGCGCCGACGATGCGCGTGATCGCGTTGCTGACGTCGCGACGGGAGCGCCAATGGCGGTACATGTTCGAGCGCTTGTACCAGAAGTCGCTCCAAAGGTGGAAGCCGCCCAGCGTCGAGCGTGCGGCGGTGCGCGGCGTGAAGGCGAGCGTCAGTTTTGGCACGTCCTCGAACAGCGGCCGCGGCGCGGCGTCAAGGCGGCCATCTGCTAGCGCGCCTGCGAGGAACGCGACGAGAGCATCTTCTTCGCGCTCCTGGCGCGAGCCCGTGGCATGCTTCGCCGGGTATTCGATCTTCGCATCGATCGGTCCGTGGATCTCGCCGACGAGCAGGCGGGCGACGATGCGGGCGTACGTGCGGAGACGGCGATCGTCGTCGAGCCGGGCGGCGACGAGCGCTTCCGTGCCGCGTGCTGACGTCAAGAGCACGGCGTCTACGTCCTGCAACTCGGCGGTATCGTCGCAGTGGACGGCCATCTCCTGGAGCATGGCGCGCAGGCGGTAGGTGCGCAGCCGCACGTCGCCGTCGAGCGGCAGCGAGCGCAAGCGCTCGCGCAGTTGGCGGCGCGTATCGTCGAGCACCGTGGTGTCGATCATACGCGCTGCTCCTGTTGCGCGGGCGTTGGCTGGAGGCCGAGGAGGTGCCAGAGCAGCCAGCGGCGCACGACCAACTGGTCGGGCCGCGAGAGGGCGCGGTACTTGCGGAGCAGATCGTCGAACTGCGCCATATCGCCGCGCGTCCATGGCAGCGAGTACCCGCCGAGCTCGAGGATCTCGCGCAGGTGCTCGGAACTGAGCGCATCGCAGCAGAGCGCCCAGCCGACCATACGCTCGAGCGTGAGCGGTACTTCGCCCTGCCCCTGTTCGTAGCGGGAGACCATGCTCTGGCTGATGTGGAAGCCGAGCTCGTCCAGCTCCCAGGCGAGCCGCGCCTGCGAGCGGCTGCTGCCGCGCATGCCGCGGAGCCCGCTGCCGATGCGGCTGCGGATGGCGTCCCAGCGGGCGATCTGCACTTCGTCGCGTTCCGGCATGCCTTCATGGTAGCACCGGCCGGGAGGGGTGCAATTCTGGGGGTGCATGGGTTGGGCGGCTGGAGGTTGGAGGTTGGGGGTGGGAAGTTGGATGTAGGCCCACACCCGATCAGGGGTAGCCGTACCGGCTCACGAACCACTGGTAGGTGAGCGACGAGATCTCCTGGCCAAGGGGGATGTCATCGTACTTGCCGGGAACGTTCTCGGTGAAGAACGAAATCGCGTAGCCGTAACGCTCGCCGCCGCGCTCGTACCAGACGATGCCGATGTCGTTGTCGGCCCAGCCCTCCTGGAAGAGAAAGCCGTTCTTGTGCGACGTGGTCGCGCCGTCGCTTGTGCCGATGGGGATCAGGTAGTTCAGGCCGGGCTTAACCAGCGTCATCTTGTACAGCAGGTAATCGCGCCAGAACGGGGCGAGCACGCGCCCGTCCCACAGTGCGCGCAGACCCCGGTTGACGTCGCGCGCGGTGATGCGGTTGTTGACCGCTCCCAGCAGCGACTCTTCGGGGAACGCCGGCGGATGGTCCATCAGCGTGTCCTTCATGCCCAGCGCGTGCATGAAGGCGTTGACGCGCTTGACGCCTCTGAGCACATCGCCGTCGCCGAGCCAGTCGCGCATCAGGCGGCGCGCGGTGACGGGGTCGGATCGGTTGATCGTCTGCCCGATGAGGTCGCCGGGTTCGGGCTCCGGATACCGGTAGTCCTGCAGATCGAGCACCACGCGCATCAGCCCGAAGAGGTTGATCGTGCAGCCCGGCAGCCGCGGCGCATCGCCGTCGACGTCCACCGTCTCGCCGGTGCGCAGATCCGTGACGGCTACGGCCGTATCGATGGTGCTGCCGCCGATGGCCGACGCGATCTCGTCGCGCAGGGCCAGCATGTCGGGCGCGGGCGGTGGCTCGGCGGCGGCCGGGTCGCACACCGGCGTGTAGAACGCGAGTGTGCCGCTCTCGTGCCAGCCGGCGTTCGTGTACGTGTTCACGCGCGCGAAGTGCGTCGCGCCCTGCCGCAGGCCGTCCCAGATGTAGCCGTACATCGCGGTTCCGAAGCCGCCGGCGCCGATGAAGGTGCCAGGGGCGAAGCCGTTGTTGAAGATGCTCAGGTCGAGGTACTGCGCGCCCGCGCCGGACGGCGACCAGAGGAAGATCACGCGGACGGAGTCGGGCGCCGCGGCGCGGCACTCGGCGACCATGATGCCGGGGCCGGCCGCGGCGAGCGTTGGCGGTGGAGCCGGGGTCGGTACGGGCGTGGGCGCCACGCGCGTGCGCGTCGGTGTCTGCGTGCGCGCCGGCGTCGGCGTAATGGTCCGCCGGCCGATATCGAAGTTACCGGCGTCCGCGGGAACGGAGTAATGGACGACGGCGAGGACGCCGGCCGTGGCGGCGAGGACGAGCGAAGCGCCGGCGATCCACTTCAACGGGTACGAGACCTCCGTTCACACCGGCGCCGTCAGGCTGATTCTGAACGACGTTTGGACGTGCCACAACCACGTCACTTACTGGCGCGAACGCTGGGCGCTGGTACGCTGGCTGGGATCCATGGAACTGCTGATCCGCAAGCTACGGCCCGACGCCCGGCTGCCCGTGCGTGCCACCGACGGCGCGACGGGGTTCGACCTGCATGCCTGTCTCGAAGTGCCACTGCGGCTGACGCGAGCGCCGCGGATGGTGCCGACGGGCATCGCGATCGAGTTTCCGCGCGGCTTCGACGCGCAGGTGCGGCCGCGGTCGGGGCTCTCCTCAAAGGGCGTCGGCGTGGCGTTCGGGACCGTGGACGCCGACTATCGGGGCGAGATCCTCGTAACGATGTGGACGTTCGGCGACGCTGAGGCGTACGAGCTGCGTCACCACGACCGCATCGCTCAATTGGTGATCGCGGCGCTGGCTCCGGTCGAGGTCGTTGAGGTAACGGATCTGTCCGCAACCGGGCGCGGTGAAGGCGGACACGGGTCGACGGGGCGGTGACATTTCTTGACCGCCTCAGATGGTGGGTGATAGACTCATATGTTCAGGGCGGCCAGAATGGTGCCTTGCGTGTCTGGTGCGCAGGGCATTTTTATCGCCGTTCGCGGATGCACATGGTGGGCGTAGCGTAGCGGTTAACGCGCCAGGTTGTGGCCCTGGAGACCGAGGGTTCAAATCCCTCCGTCCACCCCAATCGTTCTCCATAAGCTCCCGCCGAAAAGGGGTCGTACTGTGCCCGACGACGCACCGACAGACGAACCGGCTTCCGAAACGCCGAGCGACGCGGGCGCACCGCCGAGCCCCGACGGTGAGACGACACCAGGCGGATACTCCTACACCCTCGTCGATGACAGCGATGCCGCGGCAACGGGCGCCGCTCCGGCTTCTTCGCCACGGCGTGGCCTGCATCCCCTGGCGCTTGCCGCGGCGGCGATCGTGCCGGCGGCGGTCGTCGGCGCCGTTGTCTGGTTCGTCGCATCATCCGGCGGCGGAAGCGATACGCCGCGGCTGGGTGCCGACGTGGCGAACGTGATCAACGCGTTCAGCCAGGGCCAGCCGGGCACGCTGACGACCCGGTACGAGGGACAACCGCCGCCCGGCCTGCCGCCCGACCTGCCGACGTATCCGGGGGCGAAGGTTGTGTCGTCGATCGCGCAGATCAGTGGCGACGATGCCAGCTACCTGGTGGTCTACGACACCAGGGACGCGCGCGACAACGTCGCGGCGCACTTCAACGGCGCGCTCGGCGCCGACCCCTGGCAGATCGACGGCGGGCAGGATGGAGGCGAATCGACGCTGCACCAATTCAGCAAGATCGACGATTCCAACGTGACGGGCCTGGTGCTCGTGGCGGAATCGAAGGACGGCAAGCTGACGACGATCATCGAAAGCGTGCAGATCACATCGGGCGCGAAGGACCGCAAACCCACGCCGGTCGCGGCCCGCGACAATCGCCCGCTGCCCGACGGGTTCCCCGGCGATGTGCCGTCGTATGGCGGCGCGACGCTCATCGAGTCGGCGTACCAGAAGATGGCCGGCGCGAAGTCGTTCGCCGTGTCGTTCATCACGAAGGACGACGCGTCGGGCGTGCTGGACTTCTACCGCGACAAGCTGAGGGGCACGAAGCTCAATGTGACGGATGGTGACGCCAGCCAGTCCGGACTGGAGGACGCCGAGGCGATCCAGTTCTCCGACGACAAGTCGCAGCTGACGGGCGCCGTCACCGTCGGCAAGTTCGCGGAGGACGCGAGCTACACGCGCATCGACGTGCAGGTGCGCGTCGCGAAGGCGGCGTCCACCCCGTAAGCCACGCTATCGTCGTGATACACTGCGGCCGATCCGCGTTCGCGCGCCCGTAGCTCAGCGGATAGAGCATCGGTCTTCGGAACCGAGGGTCGGGGGTTCGAATCCCTCCGGGCGTACCATCTTTCCGAATCTGAGGTCCTGCGACAACTGTTGACGTCAGCAGCAAGCCGCCATCTTGCCGCCCCGACGCGTCACGTTCCGTACATCCGCTTCACGCGCCGTTGGTGGCGAAGCGGAATGCCGGACGGCACAGAACGGGACGACGTGCCGTGCGTTGGCACGAACGCCTCGAACTTCAGAACAGCGCCTCGGTAGTACGGATATGTACGGGTATGTGCCGTTCGGCACTAATCACGGGCATCGCGGAGGCG
>JBBTPG010000068.1:10513-20200 GCA_038066315.1 Chloroflexota bacterium
CTGGACCGGCAGCTCATCCCGCTGGGGCAGGTCTACACCATCCCCGCGCGCTGCAAGGGCTGCAAGTTCTGCATCGAATTCTGCCCGCGGGACGTACTCGAAGAGTCCACAGCCATCAACGCCAAGGGCTACCACTATCCGGTGGTTGTCGATGGGAAGGAAGACGCTTGCGTCAACTGCGGCTTCTGCCGCCTCGTCTGCCCTGAATTCGCCATCTACACCGAAGACCTGAGGGCGGTGCCATGATCCGGGCCGCATCTGCCCCGGCCGTCCTCACCGGACAGCACTTCATGAACGGCGACATCGCCTGCGCCGAGGGGGCGCTCGCCGCCGGCTGCACGTTCTTAGCGGGTTATCCGATCACCCCCTCAACCGAGATCGCGGAGCACCTGGCGCGGCGGCTGCCCGAGGCCGGAGGCCGCTTCATCCAGATGGAAGACGAGATGGCCAGCATGAACTGCATCCTGGGGGCGGCCTGGACCGGGCGGCGCACCATGACGGCGACCTCAGGGCCCGGCTTCAGCCTCATGCTGGAGAACATCGGCCTCGGGATGATCACGGAGACGCCGTGCGTCGTCGTCAACGTCCAGCGCGGCGGCCCATCGACCGGCCTGCCGACGCTCAACGGCCAGGCCGACGTCATGCAGGCGAAGTGGGGCTCGCACGGCGACTACGAGGCCATCGCCTACGCGCCGGCGTCGCCGCAGGAGATGTTCGACCTGACGATCAAGGCATTCAACATGGCGGACACATACCGGCAGCCGGTGTTCGTCCTGGGGGACGAGGCCGTCGGCCACATGACGGAGCGGGTGACGATCCCCGATGCCTCCGCCATCCCGCGGACGGCACCGAAGAAACCGCCGTTTGCGCCCGGCGAGGGCCGCATCTACGAGGCGATCGATGACGACCTGGTGCCGCCGATGCCGTTCGTCGGCGAGGGATACCGCATCCACATGACCGGCCTGACGCACGACATCCGCGGCTACCCCGTGACCAGCGCCGAGGTGCACGACGTCCTCGTGCGCCGGCTCAACGACAAGATCCGGCGCAACGCCGACAAGATCATGGAGTGGGAGGAGTACCTCCTGGACGACGCAGACGTCTGCGTCGTGTCGTTCGGCTCCAGCGCGCGCTCTACCCGGCACGCGATCAACGTCGCTCGCGCGCAAGGCCTGAAGGCCGGTATGTTCAGGCTGATCACCGTGTGGCCGTTCCCTGGCGCTCAGATCGCCCGGCTGTCCGACCGCGTGAAGGCGTTCGTCGTAGCTGAGGTGAACCTCGGACAGATCGAGACGCAGGTGCAGCGATTCACAGCGCGGCCTGTCCTGGGCGTGCACCATGGCGGCGGTGAGATGCTGCGGCCCGACGCCATCCTCGCGGCTGTGCAGGAGGTGAGCTGATGGCACCGGCGGGACACGTTGTCGAGAGTCACCCCGTCGATCAGCTCCTGCGCTCCGACCGGCTGCCGCACATCTGGTGCCCCGGATGTGGCCTCGGTCCGATCATGAACTGCTTCGTCCAGGCGATGGTGGAGTCGGGCATCCCGGTCGAGAAGCACGTCATCGTGTCCGGCATCGGCTGCACGGGCCGCGTCCCCGGCTACATCAACATCGACTCGTTCCACACGACGCACGGGCGCGCCATACCCTTCGCCACCGGCATCAAGCTCGCAAACCCGGAGCTGGAAGTCACGGTGTTCAGCGGCGACGGAGACCTGTTCTCCATCGGCGGCAACCACATCCTGCACGCCACGCGCCGCAACATCGACCTCAACATCATCTGCGTCAACAACTTCAACTACGGCATGACGGGAGGCCAGTGCGGGCCGACGACGCCGAAGGGCGCGAAGACCAGCACTACGCCGCACGGCAACCCGGAGGACGCGCTGAACCTGGTGCAACTGATGGGTGCGCTGGGGGCGGTGTACGTCGCGCGCTGGTCGGCGCTGCACGTGCGCCAGCTCGAGCGGTCAATCGGCCGCGCATTCCAGAAGAAGGGACTGGCGTTCATCGAAGTGCTGGCGCCGTGCCCCATCGGCTTCGGGCGTCCCAACGATCTGGGCGAGGGGCTCGACGAGATGCATCTCTATCAGGAGGAGTGCATCGTCGACGATGGCGCCGACCTGAAGGACTGCAGCATCGACCTGAGGTCGCACAAGCCGCTGGTGCTGGGGAACTTCATCGACATCGAGCGCGCGACGTACGGCGAGTGGGAATAGGACTGGCGATGCGGCGGGAGATACGGTTTGCGGGGTTCGGTGGGCAGGGCATCATTCTGGCTGGCTTAATCACGGGCCGGGCGGCGGCGCTGCACGACGGCAAAGAGGCCATTGTCACGCAGTCGTACGGGCCGGAGGCGCGCGGCGGCGCTTGCTCGGCCCAGCTCGTGCTGGACGACCGCCCGATCGACTACCCGATGGTCACACACCCCGACGTGCTCGTGGTGATCTCGCAGGAGGCCGCGCAGAAATATATGACCGGCCTGGTAGACGATGGCCAGGTGTTGATCGACGAAGGTCTCGTGGAACTGCCGGAGCACGTGCTGTGGCGCGTGTCCAAGATCCCCGCCACGGCGATCGCCGAGCAGCTCGGCAACCGCATGGCGGCCAACGTCGTGATGCTGGGCTTCTTCACCGCCGTCACCGGCGCGGTCAGCCGCAAGGCGATGGAAGCGGCGATCAAGGCGTCGGTGCGGGAGCGCTTCATCGCCCTGAACATGAAGGCGTTCGAGGCAGGCTACACCTACCCGCGTCAGGAGGCATAGGCCGTGAGCGACTCAGTCCTGATCGTCGGTGGCGGCATCGCCGGAGTGCAGGCGGCGCTTGACTTGGCAGAGGCGGGGGCAAAGGTCGTGCTGGTCGAGGCCAGCGCGGCCGTCGGCGGCAAGATGGCCGCCCTCGACAAGAACTTCCCCACACTTGACTGCTCGATCTGCATTGAGGCGCCCAAGCTCTCCGAAGTAGCCGAACACCCGAACATCGAGATCCTTTCGCCCGCCGAGGTCGTCGGGTTCGACGGAGAGCCGGGCGACTTCACCGTGCAGGTGCGCCAGCGCTCGCGCTTCGTCGGCGACGAGTGCACGCGCTGCAATCTCTGCGTCGAGGCGTGCCCGGTCGTGCTGTCCAGCGAGTTCGACCATTCAATGGCCGCGCGCAAGGCGATCTACACACCGTTCCCGCAGGCCGTCCCGGGCGCCTACGTCATCGACCTGGAGCATTGCCTGAACGACCCGCCGAACTACCTGCCCTGCGGCCGCTGCACGGACGCCTGTCTGCCCAAGGTCATCGACTTCATGCAGCCGCGCGAGCGCGTCCTCGAACGAAAGGTCGGGTCGGCGATCGTTGCCACCGGCTTCGACCTGATCGAGCCATCGCTGCTGCAGCAGTTCGGCTACGGGAAGCACCCCGACGTACTGACCTCCATGGAGTTCGAGCGCCTGCTCACGTCCGCCGGCCCCACGGGCGGCGAGATCGTCAAGCCGTCCAACGGCGAGCACCCGCACAGCATCCTGTTCGTCCTCTGCGTCGGCTCGCGCGACGTGCGTTTCTACAAGCACTGCTCGCGCTTCTGCTGCATGTACTCCGTCAAGGAAGCGTTTCAGGCCATCGACCACGGCGTCGAAGATGTCACCGTCCTCTACATGGACATGCGCGCCTACGGCAAGGGATTCGACGCGTTCTACGACCGGACGCGCGATGAGGGCGCGCGCTTTGTGCGCGGACGCCCGGCTGGAGTCGAGCCCGCCGGCGACAAGATCCGCGTGCGCTACGAGAATACCGACGAAGGCCGCGTCGAGACGGCCGAGGTCGACATGGTCGTCCTTGCCACGGCGGCGCGACCGCCGGAGAGCGTGGAGCAGCTCGCAGGCATCCTGGGTATCGGCATGGCTGCCGACGGCTTCATCCAGGCGCGCGAAGATCTGGGTGGCCTCATCGCCACCACGCGGGCCGGCGTCTATGCCGCGGGATGCGCGACCGGTCTCAAGGACATCCCCGACAGCGTGTCCGAAGCCGGTGCAGCCGCCGCGCAGGCGCTGGTCCACCTGGACCAGCGCACGTGGCCGCAGGCCGAGGCCAGCGAGCCCCAGGATGATATCGGCACGGTCCGCATCGGCGTCAACGTCTGCCACTGCGGCAACAACATCGCCGGCACGATCGATATCAAGACCGTCGTCGAGGCGGCGCGACAGATGGAGGGCGTCGTGTACGCCGGCTCCTCAATGTTTTCCTGCGCCGGCGTCACCCAGACCGAGATCGCCCGCCGGCTGCGCGAGTCGCGCGCCAACCGCATCGTCATCGCCGCGTGCTCGCCCAAGACGCACGAATCAACGTTCCGGCGCGTGATGTTGAAGGCGGGCCTGAACCCGTACCTCATGGAGATGGCCAACCTCCGGAACCAGGACTCGTGGGTGCATAAGCGCACCCGGGACGAAGCCACCCAGAAGGCCATCGACATGATACGGATGGCGGTGGAGAAGGCGCGGCGCCTCGAACCGCTGGCGGTGAGCCATCAGCCTGTGATCCAGACGGGCCTGGTGATCGGCGGGGGCATCGCCGGCATGACGGCGGCCGCTAACCTGGCGAAGCAGGGCTACGAGACCCACCTGGTCGAACGCTCCGGGCGCCTTGGCGGCGCGCTGAACGAACTGCACGAGATCGCCCCGGCCGGCATCTCCGCCCGCGCCCTCCTCGACGAGAAGATCCGCGAGACGACAGAGGCACGTGTCAACGTCCACCTCCGCACCGACATCGAGGTGATCGGCGGCCACATCGGCAACTTCCATGCCCGCCTGTCCACCGGAGAGGACATCGACGCGGGCGCGGTCATCCTGGCGATGGGTGCGAAGCCCTATGCGCCGGCCGAGTTCGACTACGGCAAGCGGCCCAACGTCATGACGAACGTCGAGCTGGAACAGGGCCACCCGCTGCAGGGCGAGCACGTCACGTTCGTGGGCTGCGTCGGCTCGCGCCAGAACGGCGGCGGCTGTTCGCGCTATTGCTGCGAGTCGATGATCGGGCAGGCGGTGCGCCTGCGCGAGCAAGGCAAGCACGTGCGCGTCCTGTACCGCGATATCCGCACCTACAGCCGCAACGCCGACGAGTTGTACCAGGATGCCGCGGCCAGGGGCGTCCAGTTCTTCCGCATCGATCCCGAACATGCTCCCGAGGACTCGATCGCGTGGAACGGCAACGCCGTCCAGTTCCACGATTATCTCAGCGGCCGGACGGTGCGCGTTCCGACCGACACGTTGGTGCTCACCGTTGGACTCACACCGCAGGACGAAGAGATCTCCGGACAGCTCAAGGTCGCCCACAGCGAGGATGGCTTCCTCCTCGAGCGCCACCCGAAGCTCGGCCCGGCCGAGGCGGGCTCGCCGGGCATCTACTTGGCCGGCACCGCGCAAGCGCCGAAGGACGTGCGGGAGACGGTCGCCCAGGCTCTTGCGGCCGCATCGAAGGCCGGCGCGCTCCTCGCCCGGGACACGATCGAGAAGGAGCCGATCACCTCGCGGCTCATCAACGACAAGTGCATCGTCTGCGGCATCTGCGTCGCCGCCTGCCCCTTCGGCGCGATCGAGCTGATCGGCAAGGTGAAGGAAGGCGAGATGAAGTTCATCGAGGCGGCATGCCAGGGCTGCGGAGCCTGCGCCGCCACGTGCAACTACGACGCCATCGAGATGCCGTACTTCACGAAGGACCAGATCCTTGCGCAGATCGACGCCGCGCTGGCCCGCGAGCCGGAGCGGAAGACGCTGGTGTTCGCGTGCAACTGGTGCTCGTACGCGGGAGCCGACCAGGCGGGAGTGGAGAAGATCCAGTATCCGCCGTCGTCACTGATCATCCGCACCATGTGTTCGGCGCGTGTGGAAGAGGACTTCGTCATGCGGGCGTTCGAGAAGGGCGCGGGCGCCGTGCTGGTGACGGGCTGCCGGCTGACGGAAAAGGGATCGGACTGCCACTACAACTATGCGAACGTCCAGACGGAGAAGCGCTTCAAGCTCTGGCGCCGCAAGCTCGATCGCCAGGGGATGGAGGGCGACCGGCTGCAACTGGCGTGGATCTCGGCGTCCGAAGGCAAGGAGTTCGCACGCAAGATCACCGAGATGGACGAGATCGTGCGCCGGCTGACCGGCGCCGTCGCCGAGAAGGTGTAGCCATGGTGTCGGAATACACGCGTACGGGCCGGAAGAAGCTGTGGTTCGACCTCATCAGCGAGGCAGGGATCGCCGTGGGCGACGACGACATCATCGTCCTCAACGACGACGCCTGGGAACAGGTGATGGCCGCCACGCACGGACAGGCGGCGGCTTGCTTCCAGTGCGGCGTTTGCTCGGCGACCTGCCCGTGGGGGCTGGTCCGCCCGGAACCCGTGATCATCCGTCACCTTGTGCGCCAGGCGCAGCTGGGCGCGCCCGGCTGGACGGAGGCGCTGTGGCTGTGCACGACGTGCGGGCAATGCAGCGCGCAGTGTCCGCGCGGCGTCGACATCTCCAGTGTGATCCTGGCGCTGAGAAGCATCGCCTGGAGCGAGAGGCAGGTCCCGTCGGGGCTGCCGACGCTGATGTGGAACCTGTACTGGGACGGCAACCCGTACGGGCGACCACCCTCCGAGCGTTCGAACTGGATGGCGGGACTCAACGTGAAGGAGTTCAGCGCCGACGATGAGATCCTCCTGTATCTCGGCTGCACAGCGAACTACGACAGGCGCATCCAGAAAGTAGCGCTCGCGCTGATACAGATCTTTGAGGCCGCCGGGGTGCGCTTCGGTGTGCTGAAGGACCAGGAGCCTTGCTGCGGCGACGCGGCCCGCACCGCCGGTCACACCGGCTACGCCGATGAGATCGCGGCCAACGGCTCGAAGCTGTTCCGTGCGTTAGGCGTCGAGACGGTCGTCGCCATCTCCCCGCATTGCCTGGACCAGTTCGTGCATCACTTCGACATGCCCGACGCGTTCCGAGCGCTCCACTACACGCAGTACCTGCGAGAACTGATGCAGGCCGGCCGCCTCAGCATCCCCGGCGAGATGCCCCTCAAGGTGACGTTCCACGACCCGTGTTACCTGGGACGTCAGAACGGCGACTACGAATCTCCACGCCAGGTGCTCGCGGGCATCACGGGTGTTGAACTCGTGGAGATGGCGCACAACCGGCAGGACGCGCTCTGCTGCGGCGGAGGCGGCGGCCGCATGTGGCTGGAGACACCGGCGAGCGAGCGCTTCGCCGACATCCGCGTCGCCGAGGCGCGAGCGACGGGTGCCGAGATCATCGGTACCGCGTGCCCGCACTGCGTCTCCTGCCTGGAGGACGGCGTCGCCGGGGACGGAAATCTGCGCGTGGCCGACATCGCCGAATTGGTGGCGTGGGCGCTCGCGAAGCCAGCGGCCGTCGAAGCGGGGGTGGCGCCGTGACGAAGAGCACCTACGGACCGTCGGACGCGCGCGGCGTCTGGGTGTACCTTGAGCACCAGGAGGGACAGCTCGAGGGCGTCTCGCTGGAGTTGCTGCGGCAGGGGCGTGAGCTGGCCGACGCGCTCGAGACAAGCCTGACAGGCCTGTTGCTGGGTTATGCCCTCGGCGACCTGCCGCGGCGGGCGGTTGCCTGTGGTGCGGATGTCGTCCTCACGGCCGACCACCCCGCACTCCAACTGTACGGCACCGACTCCTACACCCGCGCCGTGACCGCCATGGTGCAGGACGGCAAACCCGACGTCCTGCTTCTGGGCGCCACCCCGAACGGCCGCGATCTTGCCGGGCGGCTGGCTGTCCGCCTCCGCACCGGCCTCACGGCCGACTGCACAGGCCTGAGCGTCGATCCGGAGCGGCGGCTGCTCCGTGGCGACGTCGTTGGGTTCGGCGGCGGCATCGTCGCGACCATCCTGTGCCCGGAGCACCGTCCGCAGATGGCGACCGTGCGGCCGGGGATCTTCGCACAGCCGGAGCCGCATTTCGACCGGCAGGGAGACGTACGGAGCTTCCCCGTAGCGCCCGAACCCGAAGACGCGCGCGTACGCGTGCTCGAGCGGTCCGTGAGCGACAGCGTCGACCTGACGCGAGCCGGTGCGATTGTTGCCGTGGGTCGCGGCGCGCGCGGCGACATGGGCGTTCTTGAGCGGCTGGCCCAGCTGTTGCACGCGGAGATCGGCGGTACACGCGTGGCCGCCGACCAGGGATGGATCGGGCGCGAGCGCCAGATCGGACAGACGGGTGTGGTCACCGCGCCGAGGATCGTCGTCTGTTGCGGTATCAGCGGCGCCATTCACTTCACGGTCGGTGTGGACAAGGCAGAGTGCGTGGTCGCCATCAACACCGATCCCGACGCGCCGATCTTCGAGCACGCGGACTACTGCATCGTCGACGACATGTTTGCGGTGCTCCCGCATCTTGTCGAGGAGCTGGCAAAGGCAGGAGCCCTTGCGGGGTAATGCGATGAGCGAGTTGCACACCATCGTTTGCATGAAGGTCGTCCCCATGCCGGAGGAGGTGCGGGTCAACCAGGAGACCATGCTCCTGGATCGCGCTAATGCCCGTTCGATCTTCAATCCACCCGACATGAACGCGCTCGAGATGGCCCTGAAGCTCAAGGAGCAGCACGGCGGATCCGTGAGCGTCCTCTCGATGGGCCCTCCCTTCTTTGAGCAGTACCTGCGTTTGACCCTGTGTATGGGCGCGGATCACGTCTACTTGCTCAGCGACCGTGCGTTCGGTGCGGCCGATACGCTGGGCACATCGAGAACGCTGGCCGCGGGCATCGACAAGATCGGACGGTTCGACCTGGTGCTCTGCGGGGAGGAGTCGTCGGACGGCGCGACCGCGCAGGTGCCGCCGGGTATCGCCGAGTGGCTGGATCTGCCGCAGGTGACCTATGCTCTCGGCGTCGAGCTCGACCCGTTCAACCGCCGGCTGCGCGCCAAACGGGAGATCAAGGGCGGGCACGAGCTGCTGCTCGTCCACCTGCCCGCGGTCGCGTCTGTCAAGATGGGCGCGAACGAACCGCGCTTCCTCGACTGGTCGCTGCGGCCGTGGGGGGAGCGCGCAGAACTCGTGACGGTGTGGTCGCTCGCAGACCTGCCGGTGGATCTGGAGGAAGTCGGCGTTGCCGGATCCGCGACCATCGTCGACGGTGTCCGGCAGTCGAAGTCGCCGGAGCGGCGCCGCGAGATTCTCTCCGGCAGTGCTGAGGCCGAAGCACGCCAACTGTTCGAGCGGATCAAGCACTACCTCCGGGAGCAATAAGAGAACCCTGCCACCGGCTGAGCCAACGGGCCCGCCTCTGGCGGCAAATGGACGTCGGCCGCGCCCCGCTGGTCGTGTCGCGACCCTGGCTGCGAATTGGTACATCACCCGGCGAGGGACGGCCCGATTCTCCGGCAAGGTGTTGCGTGATGGCTGCCGCTGGAGTCTTACCGCCGCAGAGCGGTGCGTCCCGCTGATCTTGTTCGAAGTAGCGCCCGCTGGCGCTGGCGAGCGGATTCGAAAAGGCGCCGGGAACTACCGCTCTGGCTAAGCGGGCTCGGTGGGATCCAACGTCATCCGCCAGTCGACTGCGGCCAATGGATGCGTGGGAGTTCCGATCTCCTCGGCCTGAGCCCGTCGTGCCAACTCGCCCCTCGCCTTAGCCGCCATGTTGCCGCCCGACTGCACGTGAAACGGGTGGGAAGAGACGTAACGCGTCGGGATGAAGACGACCCGA
>JBBTPG010000069.1:0-11719 GCA_038066315.1 Chloroflexota bacterium
CGCGCCCGGCCGTCTCGCACCACCTCGCCATGATGCGCCGCACCAACGTCCTCATCGCCCGGCGGGACGGCAAGCACATCTATTACACCATCAACCGGCCCTACATCGAGCAAGCGCTGCAGTCGTTCCTCGCGTTCCTCGACGTCTGCTGCGCACCTTCAAGCGACTGTACGCCTGTTACGACCGAAGCGGAGGCAGCACGATGACATCCGACGCACCCGTGGCAGGCGAGGAGCGGTACCGGCGCCAGATCGCGTGGGACGACGCGAAGTGGGTCACGCATTGCGTGAACTGCTCGCCCGGCAACTGCCCCTTCCGCGCGTACATCAAGGACGGGCGCGTGCTGCGCGAGGAGCAGTCGGGCACGCTGCCGCCCATCGAGCCGGGCGTGCCCGACATGAACCCGATGGGCTGCCAGAAGGGCGCCGCCTGGAGCCGCACGCTCGACGCGCCGACGCGCATCCCGTATCCGATGCGCCGCAAGGGCGCGCGCGGCGGCGGCGAGTGGGAGCGCATGTCATGGGACGACGCGCTCACGCAGATCGCCGACACGATGATCGATACGATACAGCAATCGGGGCCCGAGGCGATCGTCCAGGCGGGCACGGCGGGCGAGGGCGGACTCACCGCGGGCTTCCTCTTCGAGAAGCTGATCAACCGCATCGGCGGGACGAGCACCGACACCAACGGCGACATCGGCGACTTCAGCGTCGGGACGTATCTGACGTTCGGGCAGGCGGCCGCCGCAAGCAGCTTCGACGACTGGTTCCACAGCGACCTGCTGCTCATCTGGCACCGCAATCCCGTCTACACCGCCATCCCGCACTACCACTACATCGCCGAAGCGCGCTATCGCGGCGCCGAGGTGGTGACGATTGCGCCCGACTACAGCCCTTCGGCGATGCACGCGGACTACTACGCCGGCGTGCGGCCCGGCACCGATGCCGCGCTGGCGCTCTCGATGGCCCGCGTCGTCATCGACGAAGGGCTGATGGATGAGGCGTTCGTGCGGTCCCAGACCGACTTGCCGCTGCTCGTGCGCAGCGACACCGGCCGGTTCCTGCGCGGCGCCGACGTCGAAGAGGGTGGCCGCGCCGACCAGTTCTACGTGTGGCCGCGGACCGGCGGCGCCATCGCGCCGGCCTCGCGCGAAGCCCTCGAGGCGAATGCGGAGGCCGCGCTCGAAGGCGCGTTCACAACGACGATCGCGGGCGGCGAGCGCGTCGAGGTGCGGCCGGTGTTCGACCTGCTGCGCGATCGCCTGGCGGGCTACTCGCCCGAAGAGGCGTCGGCGATCTGCGGCGTGCATGCCGACACGATCCGGCTGCTGGCGCGGAAGGTCGCATCGAAGCGGACGGCGGTGCTGCTCGGCTTCAACTCCGCGAAGTACTACCACGGCGACCTGATGGAGCGAGCGATGTGCCTGCTGCTCGCGCTCACCGGCAACTGGGGCAAGAAGGGCACCGGCATCGGCGTCGCCGTCACGGGCATGTTCGACGGTGCGTTCCTCTTCCCGATGAAGCCTGTGGCCGGCCGCGAGGTCTTCCGCGCCATCCTGAACATGCGCAGCGCCGTCATCGACGGCATGAAGAAGAACGACCCGGGTCTCACGGATGCGGCCGCGGCGATCCAGTTGCAGCAGGGCGGCGCGGGCAACGGCCACGGCGCCGTACCGGCGTTCCTCTGGTACCACCACACCGCGCAGGCCGAGCGATGGGCGCATCGGGAGTGGTCTGATCCGAGCATGGGGAAGGCGCTCGGGGAGTACGTCGGCGAGGCCATCGAGAAGGGCTGGTGGCGCGGACTGACCAGGCCTGGGCCGGAGCATCCGCCGCGCGTGCTGTTCGAGATCGGCACGAACTGGGCGCGCCGGATGCGCGGCGGACGCGGTGCGTACGCGCCTCTCCTCGACGGGCTGGAGCTGCTCGTGTGCATGGACTGGCGGGTGTCGGCGAGCGCGCTCCAGGCGGACATCCTGCTGCCGGCCGCCGCGCCGTACGAGAAGCCCGGCTTCGCGCAGCCGTCGCCGCAGACGCTCAATCTCACGTTCTCGGACGCGTGCGTGGCGCCGGCGGGCGAGGCACGCCCGGAGTGGGAGGTGTTCGCCGACCTGGCGCGCAAGATCGAAGAGCGGGCGAAGGCGCGCGGCTTCGTCGAGTACACGGACAGCCGCGGCGCCGCGCACCGTCTCGACGACCTCGGCTCGTACTTCACGGCGAACGGCGCGTTCGAGACGACGGAGCGCGTGCTCGAGGAGATGGTGCTGGACACGGTGGAGTCGGGCACGCTGCCGCCCGGCACGAGCATCGACACGTTCCGCGAGCAGGGCCACGTGCGGTTCACGGACTGGGGCATCACGCCGTTCGCGGCGGTGCAGGCGGCGGACCTGCGCGCCGACGAGACGCACGCGGCGCTGCGCCATCACGTCGAGCGCGGCCTGCCGTACCCGACGCTGACGCGCCGCGCGCAGTTCTACATCGACCATCCGTGGTTCATCGATGCGGGCGAGGCGCTGCCCGTCCACAAGGAGAACCCGCCGATGGGCGGCGACTATCCGCTCGTGATGACGAGCGGCCACTCACGCTGGAGCATCCACTCCATGAACCAGTCGGACCGCGCGATGCTCGGCACGCACCGCGGCGAGCCGGTCGTGCTTCTGAGCGTCGCGGACGCCGCGGCGCGCGGCATCGATGACGGCGCGCTCGTGCGCGTGCACAACGACGTCGCGTCGTTCGTGGTACACGCGAAGGTATCGGGCGGCGTCCGGCCGGGGCAGGCCATCAGCTACAACGGCTGGGAGCCGTACCAGTACGCCGACTGGAAACACGCCGCCGAAGTGGAGCCGGGGATGGTGAAGTGGCTGCACTTCGCCGGGGGCGAGGGGCACCTGCGCTACTGGACCACGCAGTGGCAGCCCGCGCCCATCGACCGCGCGTTCCGGGTCGAGGTCGAGAGGACAACAGCGTAGGGCCGGCGAGCCGGGAGCGTCCGGATTCGCGACGGCCTCAGCTTCCGCCATCGCGGCCGATGCAAGCGGCGCGGCGCGCGCACCCGCCGCGGCCGGCGCCTCAACCTCGAACAGGCCTCCATCGCTGCGCCCCCACACCTCCGGGAAGAACTGCTCGTACGCCGTCGCCGGCGGCAGGCGGAACTGGCCGGGCGTCGTCGCCCGGGCGAAGTACGTGTACTCGTACACGCCCTTCGGCACGAAGCGCGCGAACAGCGCGACGCGGTTGTCGCGGATGTCGGTGTGGCCGAACGGGCTGTAGCCCTTCCCGACCTGGTACGACTTCCGCTGCTCCTCGTAGAGCCGCCGCTGGAATTCCGGTGGCGTCGTCTTGAGGCTCGCATCGATCGGTTCGAGTCCGGCAGGCAGGTAGTCCTCCAGCACGAGGAAGTTGAGGTCGGCCGGCGCGACCAGCGTCACCTTCACCTTCACCACGTCGCCCAGCTTCGCGCCGCGCACGGGCGCATCGCCTCCGCCAACGGTGTACGCGTGCGAGACGCCGATGCCGTGATTCGCGGCATCGACCTCTTCGGCGGGCGTGAAGTAGCGAAGGAGCGCGGTGTAGTACAGCCGTCCCGCCGCGTCGCCCGGCGTGCGCTGGATGCGCAGCTCGTTCACGGCGTCCTTGAGCAGGTCCTTCATCTGGATGACCAGCACGTCATCCTGCCGGACCTTGCCGGCTTCGGCCTTGCCGCTGAGCTTGCGCGACCCGTTCAGGTCGATGCGGTAGTCGTAGCCCTCCTGCGCGTCCTTCCGCACGAGCATGAAGCCGGTGATGGCGAGCAGCGCCGCCGCGGTGTCGTGCGGCGACTCCCAGTGCCCCTCCTCCTTGCGGGCGACCATCAGCCAGCGCAGCGTGCCATCGACGAGCGGGTGCTCCGGCAGGAACTCCGTGAAGGCCTGCAGCACCTGCGCGGTCGTCTGCGTGCTGTTGCTGAAGATGTCCGGCTCGTACTTCGCTTCCTCCCAGTGGTTGCCGGTCGCCGACGGGATGGCGGCCGCCTGCAGTTCGTCCAGCAGCGTCGTCAGCCGCGGATCGCCGTCATCACCGCCCGCCTGCTTGATGGCGAGCGCGACCCACGCCTTCGCGGCGTTGCCCAGGAGGGCGTGCTGCTCGGCGAGTGCGTAGCTGCGACCGAGGTCGCCGTGCCCGTCGCGGGCGAGCGCGTAGAGCAGGTAGGCTCGCAGGTCGAGCTGGGGCGCCAGCACGTCGCGCGGGTAGTCGAACTGCTGCGTGAGGTATGCGACGGCTTGCTCGTCGACCTGTGCGTCGACGGTGTAACCGGCTCGGCGCGCCTCGCCGAAGCCGATCAATACCCACGCGGTGATCGCCGCGTCGGAATCGTCGCCGGGCCACCAGCCCCAGCCGCCATCGACGTGTGCATGGTTGTACAGGCGCTGCAGCGATCGCTGGACGAGCGCATCGACGTCGCGCTTGTCAGCGGAACCGACGTCCGTGAGTCCAAGTTCTGTCGTGGCGCGCCGCAATGCGAGCGCCGGGAGGAAGCGGCTGACGGTCACCTCCGCACTCTCATACGGATACTCGTCGATGTACGCCAGCGCCGTGTTCACGCCAGCCGCCAGCGACGGCGCAACGTGAACCGTCAACTCGCCCGATTCGGGGCGCACATAGTACGGCACTTCGACCGCCTCCGACGCCTCGTCGGTCACGTCACCGGCGGTACCGACGGTCTCCGGCGTGAAGAATGCGTAGAGCGGCAGCGTAAGCTTCACCGCGTCGGACTTGCCACCGGCCTTCGCGTCAAACGCGAGTGTGACGCTATCGCCGCGCGGCGGAACCGCCGTCTGCCACCGCACCTGCGCATCCGCGTTCGGCTCGACGTGCACGCGCTGCGTCGCATCGCCCGCCACCGTCACGCCCTCGGCCTTCAGCGTGACGTCGATGTCGGCCGCTGTTCCCGTAAAGTTGTGGACGATCGCGCCGAGCGCCGCCTTGTCGCCCGCGACGAGGAAGCGCGGCACGGCCGGACGGATGATCACGTCCTTCACCGTCACGATGTCGTTGTGCGCGTCGCCCGCCCTCGTGTCCTCGGTGATGCCGCGCGCGGTGAGGCGCCACGTCGTCAGCGTGTCCGGCAGCCGCACCTCGACGCTCGCACGGCCGTCGGCGCCGGTGCGGAGCGCGGCGTTCCAGTACGCCGTGTTCGGAAAGAACGTGCGCGTCTCGTCGCCGGGGCCGCCGCCGCCGCCCTTGCCGCCCTGCCGCATGCGGACCGCCCGCTCGTTCGCGCGGTCGATCGATGTCGCGAAGCTCGATCCGCTCATGACGCTCAGCGGACGGCGCGACCAGAACGCGTCCAGCGGCTTGCGCGACAGGTCGTCCTGCAACGACAGCACCGACTTGTCGACGAGCGCCAGTGAGAGCTCCGCCGGCACGCCGCGGCCTTCGCTGTCGGTCGTGCGGATCGTGTACGTCACGGTCTCGCGCGGACCGAGCTTATCGCGGTCGGGCTTGATCTCGATGTTCAGGTTCTTCACGTCAGTCGACACCTTCAGTTCGACGATCCCGAGCTTCACCTGCGGAAGCGGATTTTCGGCTGTCGGCGCCTTGAAGAGCATCACACTGACGAAGATGTTCGGCACGTGGTCCTCCGTGATCGGCACTTCGATCACCTCGGAGTTCGTCGCGAAGTCGCGCAGCTCAGACTTGAGCAGCCGGCCGCGCTCCTGCGTGACCAGCCCGCGGCTCGCCGTGAACGGCGCCGCAACCAGGATCTTCGCCGTGTCGCCCGGCTTGTAGGAGTCGCGGTCGGCGACGAGCGCGATCGTGTCGTCGTTGCCGACGCGCCAGCTCGCGTACTCGCCGCTCGAGGCCCACACCGACGTCGACGAGACGATGCTGTTGCCGGCGGCGTCCTTCGCCTCGGCGAGCACGTAGTACTCGCCGCTGCGCGTCGGCTTGAACGAGAACGAACCCTTGCCGTCGGCCGCGGTCGTAACGTCGAGCGTCTGCACGAGCGTGTCGTCATGCTCGCTCGTGAAGTGCTGCTGACCGTCGGCGTCACGGACGCGCACCGTCCGCCACGCGCGCTCGAAGATGCTCACCTTCACCGGCACGTTGCCGGTGGTCTTGCCGTCCGGATCGACGCTGACGACGTTCACCTTCGCATCGTCGCCCGCGGTCGCGACGTAGTCGTCCGGCCGCAGCCCGATGTAGAACGCGCCCTTGTGGACGTGCACCGCCGTGAAGGCGCCAACGGCCTGACCGTTCTGGTCCGTGACGTTCGCTTCCACTGTGAAGGTCTGGCTGGTGCGGTCGCTCGCGACGTCAGCGGGGACCCTGAACGAGAATGTACCCTGCTCGCCGGTCTTGCCCTCACCGGTTCCGCGCAGGTGCTGCTGATACTCGTAGTACGGCCCATCGCGATCGTCGTACGCCGGCGTGTAGTCGCTGAAGCTGAAGCCACTGAAGCCATCGGGGCGGAAGAAGTACGGCAGGGACGTCGCCGTCCACTTCACGGCGGCGCCCGCGAGCGGCGCACCGAAGAACAGGTCGGCCGACACGGCTGTATCGATGGTCTCGCCGTTGACGTACGACTCCTTCGTCGGCTTCACTTCGACTTCGAACTCCGGCTTGCGGAACTCCGCAACGTGGAATTGCACGTAGGCCAGTTGCGGGCGGTAGGCCTCCTCTGGCGGCGAAACGCTGCCGGGCACCGCCGGAGCGACACTGCCGAGCTCGAGCGCCGCGTGGTAGCCGCCGGTCCCGGCCTCGCTCGCCAGCGCGAGTTTCGTGTCGAACGTGCCCAGATCGGACAGCTTCACGGGTTGCGACTCCAGAGTGCGTCCGCGGTCGTCGCGGATGATCAGCGTGAGCGGGGTCGCAGACGCAGGCAGCGAGTAGCGCGCGTCATCGTCTTTGCGCACGACGCCCTTGAAGTACACCGTCTCACCGGGCCGGTAGATCGGCCGGTCGGTATACAGATAGCCGACCATATCCGGCAGCTCGAACGAGAAGGGTATGTTGGGCGACGCGAACCACGGCGCGATGCCGTTGTTCCAGTTCGTGCCGGAGAGGACGGTGCGGCCACCGCTGACGGCCGAGACGTAGTAGCCAGGATAGTAGCCGCCGTTTCCGGGATCGGGCGTCGTGACCTTCGCGACGCCGTCCGCATCGGTGGTGCCGGTCGCGATCGGCCCGGCGCCCTGGCTCAGGACCTGGAACGGCATGGCGGCGAGCGGCGCGCCCGTCCGCATATCGACCATCCACACGAGCAGCTCGTGCGGCGTCCACTTCGTGATGACGTTCGCGCTGCTGATGACGATCGGCATCGTCTCGAAGCCGAGGGCGCCGGGCGCCGTGAGGCGAATCGCGTACACGCCCTCCGGCAGCTTCTCGCCGGGACCAGTGAGCCGCGTCGTGGTGATCACCGGCTGGTCGAGCGGCGGGTCCGCGATCGGCTCGCTCCACCTGCGGATCAGGTCCGTGTCGGGCGGGTCCAGCGCCTCGCCGCCGCGCTCTACAGCGATGAGGCCTTCGCGCGTCAGGCGGTACAGCGCGAAATCGAGCTGGCTGAGGTTCCATGACGTCGCGCCGGCAACGGGATCGAGGTACGCGTCGTACGTGCCCGACGTCGACGAGCGGAACAGGCTGAACCCGGGCTGCTGCCGTTCCGTCACGAAGCGCAGGTCGAGCGGCTCGGCCAGGCGCTGGCCGTAGCGGTCCTTTGCGTCGGCCGTCAGCGTGACGCGAAACGGCGACGACGGCGGCATCTGGAAGCCGAGGCGCAGGACGAGGTCGCCGGGATCCCAGTTAAAGTACGGAGCGAGGTCCTGCTTCGGCTCAACAGCGACGTGTTGCTCGACCGAATCGTGGTCCATCGGGTTCGAGAAGGTGATCGTGACGCCGTAGCGCTGGGCGTCCTGCGCGCCGTTCACGGGGTCGGTCGACTCGACGCGAGGCACGCCGACCGTCGTGAAGCGCCAGCCGACGTCGCCGGCGGTGCGCGCGGTCACGCCGGGCGCCGCGACGCCCGCGCGCACGGTCGCGAGGAACGTTGTCGCCAACGCGAGCGGCCGCGCCGGATGGAAGAGGAACGTGCGGTCGTCGAGCCATTCGAAGCGGCCGTCGACGCGCGCACGCGAGGCCTCCGCGACGACGCTGAACGCCGCTTCCGCCGACGCGCGGTCGATCGGCTGGTTGAAGCCGACCTTGATCTCGGGCTCGGGCGCGACGAACGCCGTATTGTCGAGCGGGAAGAAGATCAGCACCTTCGGCCGCAACGTCGTGAACGAGAAGGCGTAGTCCTGATCCAGCGTCGCGCCGAGCTGGTTCGCGAGGCCCGCGAGGACGCGCGCCTTGTACGTCGCCGACGGCGACCAGCCCCCGCCGGCGGGCGTGAACGTGTAGAGCGACGTGTTCAGCCAGCGGCCTTCGCCCAGCATCGGCGGGTCGAAGTCGAGGATCCCCTGCGGGCCGCGCTTGTCGATCACGGTCAGCGGCGCGACGGAGCGGCTGAACTGCACCATCACCGCCGCGTCGAGGGCGACTTCCTGCGCTCCGTCTTGCGGGAACGCCGACGCAACCTTCAGCTTGCCCTCGGTCGTGAAGCGGAAGCCGAGGTCGACCGGCTCGGCGCCGTGCGGCACTTCGCGGTCCGAGAGCTTCAAGCTGACGTCGTACGTGGCGCCCAGCGCGAACCCCGGCCAGTCCGGCTTGAACGTCAGCACGTCGTGCTGAAGATCGAAGCGCCCCGCCGGCGCGTCCTTAATCTGCAGCGCGTGCACGGCGACGTCGCGGTCGACGCGCCCGGCGAGCCGGATGCGCACGGGCGTCATCGGCCGCACCTCGTCGCCCGATGGCCCGAGCACCTCGACGCACAGCGGCCGGTCGCAGCCGCTCGTGCCGCCGCCACCACTCGTGAGCACGAACACAAGGCCAGCGCCGAGCGCGCCGAGGACCGCCATCCCGCCGACCGCGGCCGCGAGGCGTGCGCGCCCACCGAGCCGCGACCAGCGCTGGTGAAGCGCGTTGAGCGGCGCCCTCATCAATTTGATGATTCGTGACCTCATGACATCCTCCTCATGGCGGCAGGACGGTGACCGTCGCCGCCTCGCTCCAGACCTCGTTGCCATCCGGCATGACGGCGCGCGCTCGAAACTCGTGTACGCCCGGCTGCAACTGCCAGCTCCGCCGGTATGGCCCAGCCTGGACGCGGGCGAGCAGCACGCCATCGACATACAGCTCGACGCTCGCGACCGGCGCTGCCGGCAAGGCTTCGGCCATCACCGCCTGGTCTTCGGGCCGCACATCGCGCGCGATGTGGAGTGTGATCCCGCCGGCGGGCGAAACGAGCATGAGCGATCCCCGTGCGGGCGCCGTATCACCGGCACGCGCCACCGGCGCATCGGCGTACGGCGCCGCGGGCGGCAGCGCGACGCCGGCCGCGCGCGCCCACGGTATGGCTTCCATGGGCACGAACGCGAAGACGCGGTCGCGCACGGCTCCGGGGCATCGCGCCGCTACGCCCTCCGCCAGCGCGCCCGTGGCGTCGCAGATCGACAGCGATCGGTAGTAGTCGTCGGGCGCGGCAGGCGCTGTGCCGGCGGCGAACAGCTCCACGCGCTCGCGCTGGCACGCCGGCGTTGGCAGCAGGCCGGACGGCAGGCAGACGCGCACGTGCTCGATGCCCGGCGGTTCGGCGAACGGCGCCGCGGCCTTACCGGCGAGCGCCGTCCGCATCACGTCGCGCCAGATCGGCGCCGCGCCGTCTACGCCCGACACGTCGCGCATCGGCGAGTTGTCGGAGTTGCCGTCCCAGACGCCGACCGCAAGGTCCGGCGTGTAGCCGATGGTCCAGTTGTCGCGGAAGTCGGTCGTGGTGCCGGTCTTCGCGGCGGCGGGACGGTCAAGGCGCAGCGGGCTGCGCGCCCCGAAGCCCGGCGTGCGCGCGTCGTTGTCGGCGAGGATGTCGGTGATGAGGTATGCGGTCTGCGCACTGATCACGCGCTCGCGCGCGGGCGCCGGCGCCTCGTACAGCACACGGCCGGACGTGTCCTCAACGCGCAGGATCGCGACGGGATCGACGCGCAGACCGCCAGTGGCGAAGGCGGCATACGCCGCCGTCAGGTCGAGCAGCCGCACTTCGCCGCCGCCGAGGGTCAGCGAGAGGTCGTAGCGCGACGGGTCGTTGAAGGTCGTCAGCCCCAGCCGCCGCCCCATCTCCACCGCGCGCTCGACGCCGATGGCCTGCAGCACGCGCACCGCCGGCACGTTGTAGGACGATGCGAGCGCCTCGCGCAGAGGCACGACGCCGTGGAACGTGAAGTCGTAGTTGTTCGGCGCATAGGGTTCGCCCTGGCGCGTGCGCAGCGTCGCCGGCACATCGAGCAGAGGCGACGCGGGCGTGAAGCCGGCCTCGAGCGCCGCCGCGTAGATCACCGGCTTGATCGAGCTGCCGGGCTGCCGTTCGGCGAGCGCCGCGTTGAATGCGCCGTCGATCGCCCGGTCGAAGTAGCCGGCGCTGCCGGCCATCGCCCGCACCTCGCCGGTCGCCGGGTCGATGGCAACGACAGCGGCGTTGGTCACGTGGTGGTCCTTCATCGCGGCGACCTGGCGTGTGATCGCCGCCTCCGCCGCTCGCTGGATGTCCAGGTCGAGCGAGGTGGTCACGCGCAGCTCGCCCCGCGCGACCGCGTCCTCCCCGACGAGCCGCGGCAACTGCTGGCGCACCCAGGCGACGAAGTGCGGCGCCTCGATGGAGAAGGGCGTCTGGTTCAGCGAAATCGGTTCGCGGGATGCAGCTTCCGCACCGTCGCGCGTGACGTAGCCGGCGTCCGCCATGCGGCCGAGTACGGTCGCCTGCCGGGCGCGAGCAGCGGCGAGCTGCGTGAACGGGTTATACGCAGCGGGCGACTGCAGCAGCCCCGCGAGCAGTGCCGATTCGCCGAGGTCCAGCTCGCGCGCGCTCTTGCCGAAGTACGTCCGCGACGCCGCCTCCAGCCCGTATGCCAGGTTGCCGAAGTAGACGCGGTTCAGGTAGCGCTCGAGGATCTCGTCCTTGGAGAGAGCACGGTCGAGCTGGAGCGCCAGCAGCGCCTCGCGCGCCTTGCGCAGGGGGCTGGCGGACGCCCGCTCATCAGATTCGAAGTAGAGGTTGCGCGCGAGCTGCTGCGTGATCGTACTGCCGCCCGACCGCAGCTCGCCGTGGCGCAAGTCGGTGATCGCCGCCCGCGCCACGCCGCGCAGATCGATGCCGGGGTTGTCGTAGAACGAGGCGTCTTCGGTGGCGATGACCGCCTGCCGCAGGCGCTGCGGCATCTCGTCCAGCGGCAGGTAGCTGTATCGGGCGTCCGCCGGCCCAGCGGAGTCGTAGAGCAGACGCCCCTGCCGGTCGAGGATCTTCGTCGACTCCGGCAGAGCGCGCGGCGCCGGGGGCGCCGGCAGCGGCGCGCAGTACAGCGCCGCGTAGGCGAGCACCAGCGCGATCGCGCCGATCCGCGCGCTCCGCCGCAAGATGTGCCGTGTGTGCCGCACCATGGACCCTCTGCCCGTGGGCCGCGCCGTACGATGCTGTGAGTATCGCCGCCCGCCGCCGCGCCTGCCGGACGCTGCGCCTACGCACACCCGACGCAACGCCGACGACGCGCGGACAGCGCGATCTTGCGGCTTCCGGGAGCACACCAACCGAATCTCGACGCGCTCGCCGGGTCATACGGTAGCCTGCGCTGTCCGCTGCGACCATATGACCG
>JBBTPG010000070.1:0-2020 GCA_038066315.1 Chloroflexota bacterium
CTCCGATCATGATCACACGTGCTGCGGGCGCTCGGATGCTTGTCGCATAGCTCTCGCACTGGCTGCGTCGGCTTGATCGGGCGGGGGAGCCGTGTTACTTGTGAATGCGGTAACTAACGGCCGCGCCTCGGGCCGTGTCGACCCCTGAACAGCCGCAGAGGAGCCGTGCGCCGGGGAGGCGAGGGATACGTCATGACCTGGTTCCAGCGCTTGCTCCTCGTGACCATCGCCGCCACGTTCATCCTGGTGGTCATCGGGGGCACGGTGCGGGCGACCGGCTCAGGCCTCGGTTGTCCGGACTGGCCGACGTGTCACGGCAAGCTCATCCCGAGCGGCGACAAGCACACGCTGATCGAGTTCTCGCATCGGACGGCGGCGGCCGTCGTCGGCTTCCTGTTCCTCGGTGTGACGTTCTTCACGTTCAAGACGGAGCGGCGGAACAGGCTGGTGTTCTGGCTGGCATTCGTGGCGGGCGTGCTGCTGGTGGTGCAGATCGGGCTCGGCGGCGTCACCGTCAAGACGGAGTTGCCGTCCGAGATCGTCGCCGCGCACCTCGGTACGGCGATGATCTTCACCGGCGTCATGATCGTGACCGCAACGATATCGCTCCTGCGGGCGCGGGGATACCGGGTGTTCGAGTTCGCTTCGGATGCGACGTTCAACCGCCTGGCGATGCTGACGGCGGCGACGGCGTTCGTGACGCTCGTGCTGGGCTCGTACATCAGCGGTACGGATGCGGCGCTGGCGTGCGGCGGCTGGCCGCTGTGCAATGGCAGCCTGACCCCGGGTCTCCTCGGCGACTCTTCAAGCGGCGGCAGCGCCGTCGGGCTGCACTTCCTGCACCGGTTGGTTGCGGGGATACTGGGCATCATGACGCTGGCGCTGATCTACCAGGCGTTCGAAGAGCGGCGGCGGCAACCGCTGCTCGTGTGGCTGTCGGTCGCGGCGGGCGTGCTGTACGTTGCGCAGGCGCTGGTCGGCGCGGCGAACATCTGGACGGACCTCGCCGCGGGCGTCATCGTAGCGCATCTTTCCCTGGCGGCGCTGCTGTGGTGCATACTGGTCGCTATCAGCGCGCTGGCGTTCTATCTGCCCGGCGAAGCTGCCGGCGATGTGGACGAGCGGAGCACTCAGCGGGAGAAGGCGGCTGAATGGGCGCGATAAACACCAGCATTGGCAGCGCGCCTCTGAGCCTGCGCGACACGATGAGCGCCTACGTGTCGCTCACGAAGCCGCGGATCATCGCGGAACTCCTCATCACGACGGTGCCGGCGATGGTGCTGGCGAACAGCGGCTGGCCGCCGTTCTGGCTGGTGTTCGCGACGGTAGTCGGCGGCACGCTCGCCGCGGGCGGCGCCAACGCCATCAACTGCTACCTGGACCGCGATATCGACGAGATCATGCAGCGGACGCAGGGACGGCCGTTGCCGCTCGGCAAGATCGATCCGGTCAGCGCGCTGGTGTTCGCGCTGGTGCTCGAAGTTGCCGCGTTCGTCCTGCTGGCGGCGACCTCCAACTTCCTCGCGGCGACGCTCGCCGTGACGGCGACGGCGTTCTATGTCTTCGTGTACACGATGTGGTTGAAGCGGACGACGCCGCAAAACATCGTCATCGGCGGCGCGGCGGGCGCGTTTCCCCCGCTCGTCGGCTGGGCGGCGGTGACGGGCAACCTCGAGCTGCCGGCGTTGCTGCTGTTCGCGATCATCTTCGTCTGGACGCCGCCGCACTTCTGGGCGCTCGCGATCAAGTACAAGGACGACTACGCGCGCGCAGACGTGCCGATGCTGCCTGTCGTGGCGACGATGGAGAGCACGAAGGCGCAGATCTTCTGGTACTCGGTCGCGCTGGTGCCCGTCTCGCTGCTGCTGCTCGCGACGGGGATCGTGAGCTGGATCTACCTCGGTTCCGCGCTGTTGCTGGGCGGCGCGTTCGTACGCCAGACGTGGATCTTGCGGCGCGACGACGGCCTGGGCGCCGCGATGAGCGTGTTCAAAGTGTCGCTGTACTACCTCGCGCTGCT
>JBBTPG010000070.1:2120-5228 GCA_038066315.1 Chloroflexota bacterium
GGCCGGCGCTGATGTGGATGCGTTCGAGTGAGCGGGCGGTCTCGTCGAGGAGCACATCGAAGCCTTTGTCCAGCAGGGCGAGGGCGGAGATACCGCCGGCCTGCAGGCCGGTGAGGCGCTCGGCTTCACGCTGGGTGGCCATGCGAAGCTTCTTTTCGCCAAGGCTCTTCGCCATGAGCTTCAGGTCGACTCGCCGGTGCGATGGCGCCATCACGAGCAGCGGTCTCGCGCGGCCAGCGGCCTCGCGCAGGATGACGAGCGTCTTGTAGACGGTCTCGACGGCGGCGCCGAGGAGTGCGGCGGCTTCCTCGGCGGAATGGAAATCGCGGCTCGCGTCGTAGACTCTTGGCGTGTAGTCGATGCGCTTTGTGTCGAGCAGGCGCATGGCCTGGGTCTTATTGATGTTCGCCATGGTGGCCGTATGATGCATAGCGGCTGCACGTCGCGCCAGCGCATCGAGCGGCCTCGGCTGCGAGCAGGTCGCGGCGGCGCTCGGAGGACCGGCGCGGACTGAAGTCCACGCGGCAACGGGTCTCACAGCCGGGGACGGCTGTGCCGCATGCTCCGAGGCGTGGTTCGGGGTGAGGCCGTCGGGAGTGAACTGTGACGTCTGAGGAGATGGACGAGCCGGCCGTGCGCGTACGCGGCGCGCTGGCCGCACTCGGCCACGATGTGGAGATCCTGGTCGTGGCGGGGAGCACGCACACGGCTGAGATGGCGGCGGCCGCGGCCGGGTGCGATCTGGGGCAGATCGTGAAGACCCTGGTGATCTACGTGTCGGGGCGAGCCGCGGCTGGCGCTGGTGGCCGGGGACCGGCGGCTGGACGACCGGCTGGTGGCCGCGTACGTTGGCGTCGGGCGCAAGCAGGTGAAGCTGGCGAGCGCCGAGCAGGTACGGGCGCTGACGGGGTATGCCGTGGGCGGCGTGTCGCCGTTTGGGCTGCCGCAGCCGCTCGACGTGCTCGTAGACGAGGGACTGCGGCGGTTCGAGACGGTCTGGGTGGCGGGCGGGACAGCGTCGGCGATCTTTCCGATCGCGCGCGATGATCTCGTCCGGTATACGTCCGGCCAATTTGTGGCGCTGGCGACATAACGACGTTGACTCGGCAGATCTGGCAACGATAATAGGTGAGGTTATCCGGCCGGGCACAGGCCGGAGCGTTGGAATTGGCGAATCAGGAGGAGACGCGTAATGAAGATCGGACGAACAACGCGGGCGCTGCCGCGCGTGCTGCTGCTAGCGGGCATGCTGGGCGCGCTCACGGTCGTTCTCGCTGCCTGCGGCGGCGGGACGAGCAGCAAGGACAAGACGGCGACAGCGGGCGCGGGCGGCGGCAAGACGCCGGCGGCCGGTGCAACGACCGTGGCAACGTCTGCATCGGGCGGCGCCGGGACGATCACGGTGAAGAAGGGCGACAAGATCAAGATCGGTATCAGCACCACGCTGACAGGCGAGAACGCCCAGCTCGGCATCCCCATTCGAGATGCGGCGCTTCTCACGATCAAGGAAAAGGGCCAGATCAAGGGATTCGACGTCGAGGGCGACCCGCAGGATGACGGCTGCACCGGGCCGGGGTCCGTCACCGCGGCCCAGAAGCTCGTTGCCGATAAGGTCGTCGCTGTCATGGGCGCTATGTGCTCGGGCGGAACCGTCGCGGCGCTCGACACGTACTCGAAGGAGAATCTGCTCGTCATCAGCAGCTCGTCGACCGCCGTCAGCGTGACGCAACAGGGCAAGAAGAACTTCTTCCGCACCGCGTGGAACGACGCGACGCAAGGCGGGGAGATGGCGAAGTACGTGCTGACCAAGCTCAACAAGAAGAACGCCGTGCTCGTTAACGATCAGAGCGTGTACGGCAAGGGCCTCATGGACGTCTTCAAGAAGTCCTTTGCCGACGGCAGTGGGAAAGTGCTCGATGAAGAGGCTGTCACCGTCGGCGAGAAAGACTTTGGCCCGGTCGTGACGAAGATCAAGAACCTCAGCCCGGCGCCGGACGTCGTCGTATTCGGAGGCTTCATCGCGGAGGGCGCCGTGCTGGTCCGGCAGCTGAAGGAAGCGGGCGTGACGGCAACGTTCATGGGCGCCGACGGTGTGGCAGACCAGAAGTTCATCGACCAGGCCGGCGGCGCGGCCGAGGGTGCTTACGTCAGCCGCGGGCCGACACCGTTGGACACGACCGTGTATGACAAGTTTGCCGCGCTCTACAAGGCTGCCTACAACCGCCAGCAGGTGGACCAGTTTGCCGACTACACCTACGACGCCATGAACATCATCCTCGCTGCGATCGAGAAGGTGGCGACCGTGGACGCGAGCGGCAACCTCGTCATTGACAAGGACAAGCTCATCGCTGCTGCCCGCGCCACCAAGATAGACGGTGCGGCCGGACACATCGAGTTCAACGAGGTCGGTGACAGGACGGTCATCGGAGTGGTGAACCGGATCGACCAGGTGAAGGACGGGAAGCTCACGCGCATCCAGTAGCGCGTGGAGCGCATCAGGGTTGCACGCCAGCCGGGAGGCCGCAGTCAGCGGCCTCCCGGCGCTGCGTTCGTGCTAAGGTACGGCCGTGCAGGAGTGGATCCAGCTCTTCATTGACGGCATCACGATCGGCGGCGTGTACGCCGTGATCGCGCTCGGCTACACGCTGGTGTACGGCGTGCTGCGGATGATCAACTTCGCGCACGGCGAGCTGTTCATGATGGGCGCGTTCACCGGCTACTACACGCTCAACGGCTTCGAGCAGCACAGCAGTCTCAACGATTCGGTGCCGGCGCTGACGATCGCCGTCGCGATCCTGCTCGGGATGATCGTTGCCGTGGTGCTGGCGCTGGTCATGGAGCGTGTCGCGTACCGGCCGCTTCGCCGCGCGCCAAGGCTGGCGCCGCTGATCAGCGCGATCGGCGTATCGATCCTGCTCCGCAACATCATGCTGCGCGTAACGAATGCGCAGGGGATGGTGTACCCGAAAGTCTTCCCGCGCACCGCGATCGAGATCGGTGAAATCCGGCTCCTGTACGTCCAGATCTTCCTCCTGGTGCTGTCGGTCGCATTCCTGGCGCTGCTCTACCTGTTCATCCAGCGCACGAAGGCCGGTGTGGCAATCCGCG
>JBBTPG010000070.1:5328-8563 GCA_038066315.1 Chloroflexota bacterium
TCTTCGGCGCGCAGTACAAGGATGTCGTTGCGTTCGTGCTGCTCGTCGGCGTGCTGATCTTCAGGCCGTGGGGCATCTTTGGCAAGCGCGAAGACAAGCGAGCCTGACCGATGAGACGCGGCAGCTCGCACCGCATATTCTCCTTCACCTTCGACCCCGGGCGGTACTGGGAGCAAGCGTCGGACCAGTTGCGGAAGACTGCCGCCGGTGCGTTCGCGGTGCGCTACGGGCAGTACGCCGTGCTGCCGCTGCTGGCGATCGCCGGAGGGCTGGCCCCCTCGCAGTTCGGCATTCGCTGGACGTTCACGATCCTGGTTGTCGTGATGTTCGCTCTGCTGCGGTCGAAGAGCGGATTGTTCGGTCTGGCCGTGCTGGCGGCGATGCTGGTGTACCTGCCGCAGAAGATGGACACGTTCGAGCGTGGGATCATGTTCGACATCGCGCTGTACGCGCTGCTCGGCATTGGGCTCAACGTCGTCGTGGGCTATGCGGGGTTGCTGGACCTGGGGTACGTGGCGTTCTTTGCCTGCGGCGCCTACTTGTACGCGCTGATCGCGGCGCCGCAGTTCGGCGGCGGCTTCGATGTTGGCACGAGCTTCTGGATCGTGCTGCCGATGGCGATGGTGCTGGCGGCGCTCGTCGGCATTGCGCTGGGCATCCCGGTGTTGCGGCTGCGCGGCGACTACCTTGCGATCGTGACGCTCGGGTTCGGCGAGATCATCCGCATCATGATCAACAACCAGGACGGCGTGACGAACGGGCCGGTAGGCGTGTTCGCGATCCCGAAGCCGCACTTCGGTGGCAGGGAGCTGAGCGGTCCGTTCGAGCTGTACTTCGTCGTGCTTGCCGGGTGCTTCGTCGCGGCGTTCGCGGCCGAGCGCATCCGCGACTCGCGCGTCGGCAGGGCGTGGGAGGCGATCCGCGAGGATGAAGACGTCGCGTCGTCGATGGGGGTCAACACGACGGCGTACAAGCTGATGGCGTTCGCGATCGGCGCGGCGATCGGCGGCGGGGGCGGTGTGATGTACTCGGCGAAGCAGAGTGCCGTCTTCCCGTCGGACTTTAATCTCGATGTGTCGATCAACGTGCTGGCGCTCGTGATCATCGGCGGCATGGGGAACGTGCGCGGCGTCATCCTCGGCGCGATGCTGCTGATCGGTCTGCCGGAGGTGCTGCGCGACTTCAGCATCGACGTTGCGTTTATTCATCTCGAAAACCTGGGCGCCGACTACCGGCTGGTGATCTTCGGCGCGGCGCTGGTGGCGGTGATGGTGTTGCGGCCGGAGGGCCTGTTGCCCTCGCGGCGGCGCGCGGCAGAGTTCGAGCAAGCCGAGTTGCTCGAGTCAGAACTGGCGACGTAGCGATGGCGATCCTCTCCGTCCGCCACGTGTCGCGCGCGTTCGAGGGATTGATCGCGCTGAACGATGTCAGCATGGACGTCGAGCGGGAGACGATCGTCGGCGTCATCGGCCCGAACGGTGCGGGCAAGACGACGCTGTTCAACCTGCTGACCGGCTTCTACCGGCCGACGTCAGGAGAGATCTGGTTCGAAGACAAGCGTGTGGACGGGCTGCCGCTGCACCGCATCGCCGCGGCCGGGATGAGCCGCACGTTCCAGAACATCCGCCTGTTCTCGAACATGACGGCGATCGAGAACGTGCTCGTCGGATCGCATCTGCATCTGACCACGAACATCGCGACGGCGATCCTGCGGTTGCCGTTCACGGTGACGCAAGAGAAGCGGGCCGTGCAATCAGCCGTCGAGACGCTGCGGTTCGCCGGGCTGGCGGGGCGCGAGAATGAGCTGGCGCGCAACCTGCCGTACGGCGAGCAGCGACGGCTGGAGATCGCGCGCGCCCTGGCCGTGCGGCCGCGCCTGCTGCTGCTCGACGAGCCGACCGCCGGCATGAACCCGGGCGAGAGCGGCGACATGATGCGGCTGATCCGCGAGCTGCGCGATGACCTGAAGATGACCATCGTGCTCATCGAGCATCAGATGCGGGTGGTGATGGGCGTGTGCGAGTCCATCGTCGTCCTCGACCACGGCGAGAAGATCAGCGAGGGGCCGCCGGAGGACGTGCAGCGCGACCAGAGGGTGATCGAGGCGTACCTCGGCACCGGTGCGCTGCTAAGCGAGGGTCCTTCGTGAGCGGCGAAGCGCCGAAGGGTGCGTCCGCCGCGCCGTCCGCTCACCTGCGCCTCGATGGCGTGGTGTCCGGCTACGGCCAGATCATGGCGATCAAGGGGATCTCGCTGCACGTAGATACGGGCGAGGTCGTGGCGCTGATCGGCGCGAACGGCGCCGGTAAGTCGACGACGCTGCGTACGATCTCGGGGCTCCTTCGGCCACGCGCGGGCGCGATCTCGTTCGAGGGCCGGCGTATCGACCGGGTCGCGCCGCACGATATCGTCGGGCTCGGTATCTCGCACGCGCCGGAGGGCCGCGCGATCTTCGGGCGGCTGTCGGTGCTCGAGAATCTGCGCCTGGGCGCATACCAGCGGCGCGGACGCGCGGAGATCGAGCAGGACCTGGAGCGGGTGTTGACGCTGTTCCCGCGCCTGCGCGAGCGCGTGAGGCAGGACGGCGGCACGCTTTCGGGCGGCGAGCAGCAGATGCTCGCGATCGCGCGCGCGCTGATGGCGCGGCCGCGCCTGCTGCTGCTCGATGAGCCTTCGATGGGGCTCTCACCGGTGCTGGTGGAGACGATCTTTCGGACCGTGATCGAGATCAACCGCGCCGGCACGACGATCCTGCTCGTCGAGCAAAACGCTGCGATGGCGCTGCAGGTAGCGCGACGGGGCTATGTGATGGAGTCGGGCGCGGTCGCGCTCGAAGCTTCTGCCGCGGATCTGCGCGCGAGCGACCTGGTGCGGAAGACGTACCTCGGCGAGACGTAGGACGGCGGGACCGCCTCGAAAGAGACATAACGGACATTTGATCGGTTGCGTACGCACGTAGCCTTTGCAGTAATCGCAGTGCTAGTTGTGTGATCGTTCACGAAAGCTTGACCGAAGCTGTACGCAGCGTGATAATTCGCCCGGCGATGGGCCGAATGGACAGGCCGTGCGGCACATACGGACAGGCCATTCGGCACTGGACAGGCTAGTCCTCCTCGCGTGGGAGGGGTCCGGGCGGAGGTAGCGTGCGAAGGATCACCGTGTCGCGCCTGATGGTCGCCGGACTGCTGTTTGGCGGCGTCTTCCTCTTCTCCGGCTGCGGCCTCTTCTCCAGCCC
>JBBTPG010000070.1:8663-11735 GCA_038066315.1 Chloroflexota bacterium
GACTGCTGTTTGGCGGCGTCTTCCTCTTCTCCGGCTGCGGCCTCTTCTCCAGCCCTCAGAACACATTCGCACCCACCGGGCAGGTGGCCGAGGACCAAAAGAATCTCTTCCTGCTGACGATGTGGCCGGCGCTGGCCATCATGATCGGCGTCGAGTTCGGCCTCGTCTTCATCCTCTGGCGCTTCCGGCGCAAGAAGGGCGACCCGGGGCTGCCGCCGCAAACGCACGGTAACAACAGACTCGAAATCGCGTGGACGGTCGCGCCCATCATCCTGCTCGCGTTTTTCATCGCGCCGACGGTCGGCGGCATCGTCGACCTGGGGCGGACGCCGAAGAACTCGCTGGAGATCGACGTGACCGGTATCCAGTGGGCGTGGCAGTTCTCGTATCCCGATCCGGCGGGCGGCGCGCCCGTGATGGCAGATATCGGCGAGATGCACATCCCGGTGGGACGCACGGTCGCCCTGAAGCTCCACGCGCCGGACGTGATCCACAGCTTCTGGGTGCCCAAGCTCGCGGGCAAGACGGACGCGATCCCGGGGCGTGTGAACCACATGTGGTTGAAGGCAACCGAGACGGGCACCTTCGTGGGACAGTGCGCGGAGTTCTGCGGCATCGGGCACGCCGCCATGCGGATGACCGTTGTCGTGCAGACGCAGGATGAATACGATGCGTGGCTGAAGGCGCAGGCCGCGGCGCAGCAGGCCGGCGGCCAGCCGGCGCTGGCGTTCCAGGGAGACTGAGTCATGGCCGGAGCCACGTTAACCCCGAAGCGCGTGACGATGGCCGAGGCCGTCCGGGAAGCGCGCGAGTCCGCGGCGTCGTACCAGGGCATCTGGAGCTGGATCGCCACCGTCGACCACAAGCGCATCGGCGTGCTGTACGGCGTGTCGTCGTTCTTCTTCTTTCTTGTGGGTGGGCTCGAAGCGCTGCTGATCCGCGTGCAACTCGCCCGGCCTGAGAACGACTTCCTGAGCCCCGACCAGTACAATCGCATCTTCACCATGCACGGCACGACGATGGTGTTCCTCGTCGTGATGCCGATGAGCGCGGCGTTCTTCAACCTGTTGGTGCCGCTGATGATCGGCGCTCGCGACGTGGCGTTTCCGCGGCTGAACGCGTTCAGCTTCTGGACGTTCCTCTTCGGCGGCCTGTTCCTGAACGCGAGCTTCTTCACAGGCAACATCCTGCAGGGCGACATCGGCGCACCCGATGCCGGCTGGTTCGGCTACGCGCCGCTGACGCTCAACCGGTTCTCGCCGGGCAACGGCGTCAATTACTGGATCATCGGGCTGCAGATCCTGGGCATCGCGTCGCTGGCCGGAGGGTTCAACTTCATCGTCACGATCCTGAACATGCGCGCGCCGGGTATGAGCCTGTTCCGCATGCCGCTGTTCGTGTGGATGACGCTGGTGACGTCGTTCCTGATCATCTTCGCGATGCCGGTGATCGCCGTCGCGCTGTTCGAGCTCATGTTTGACCGGCTGTTCGGCGCGAACTTCTTCAACGCGGCAAAGGGCGGCACGCCGCTGCTGTGGCAGCACATGTTCTGGCTCTTCGGCCATCCGGAGGTCTACATCCTCATCCTGCCGGCCATGGGCATCGTCTCCGAGATCCTGCCCACGTTCTCCCGCAAGCCGCTGTTCGGCTACCCGTTCGTGGTGTTTTCGGGCGTGGCGATCGGCTTCATGAGCTGGGGCGTGTGGGCGCACCACATGTACACGACAGGGCTCGGGTCCGTCGCGAACTCCGCGTTCGGTATCACAACGATCATGATCTCGATACCGACGGGCGTGAAGATCTTCAACTGGATGGCGACGCTCTGGGGCGGCTCGATCAGTTTCAAGACGCCGTTGTACTTCGCTGTCGGGTTCATCGCCATGTTCACGATCGGCGGTTTGACGGGAGTGACGCACTCGATCGTGCCGTCGGACTACCAGCAGCAGGACACCTACTACATCGTTGCGCACTTCCACCAGGTGCTGTTCGGCGGCTCCATCTTCGCGCTGTTCGGCGGCATCTACTACTGGTTTCCCAAGTTCACGGGCAAGATGCTGAGCGAAGCGTGGGGCAAGCTGAACTTCTGGTTGATGTTCATCGGCTTCAACCTGACGTTCCAGCCGATGATGATCCTCGGCCTGCTGGGCATGCCGCGCCGCATCCAGTCGTACCCGGACGGGTACGGCTGGGGCTTCTGGAACGCCATGGCGACCGTCGGCGCGTTCATGATCGCGGCATCGGTGCTGGTCTTCATCTACAACTTCATCATCAGCCTCCGGAACGGCGAGCCGTCCGGCGACGACCCGTGGGACGCGCGCACGCTGGAGTGGAGCATCCCGTCGCCGCCGCCGGCGTACAACTTCGCGGAGGTGCCGCACGTGCACTCGCAGGACGAGTTCTGGCACAAGAAGTACGCCGAGGATCCGCACGGCATACCGATACCGGTGCCGGCGGGTGCGGCGGAACCCGCCGAGAGGGGTGGCCACGGCGACGGGCACGGCATCCATCTGCCATCGCCTTCGTACATGCCATTGATTGCGTCGGCGGGCTTCCCGCTGATCGGCTTCGGGCTGATCTACGATGCGGCGCTGGTCGCCGTAGGCGCGGCGGTGCTGGTCGTGGGGCTCTACCTCTGGGTGTTGGAGCCGGCGACGGAAGAGTAAGCGCGAAGAGCTGAGCGGGCGCGCGCGCGTCCGCCGGCGGCCTGCAAGGGGCGCAGCCCGCTGCGCCCGACCGGGGATGACGAACTTTGGCACACGCAGTGGCAGCGCCGACGCACCTTGAGACGAACACCGGGCTGGACAACCGGAAGCTGCTCATGTGGCTGTTCCTGGGCTCCGAATGCCTGTTCTTCGGCTCGTTCATCGCGGCGTACCTGCTCTACCGCGACCGCAATATCAGCGGTCCCTACCCGGCGGACCTCTTCGACATCCCGTTCACGTCGGTCAGCTCGTTCGTGCTGCTGATGAGCAGCGTGAGCATGGTGCTGGCGCTGGCGGCGATCCAGCGCGGCGACGTGCGCCGGATGCGCATCTGGCTGCTCACGACCGCGCTGCTCGGCATCGTGTTCCT
>JBBTPG010000071.1:0-1666 GCA_038066315.1 Chloroflexota bacterium
TCCGGCAGGTGCTCTTCCTGGTAGTGATGCGCCGACACCATCAACAGGTAGACGCCGCAGGGGACGGTGCCGCCGAGGTCGGGCCAGAAGAAGTCCGACGTCTGTGCGAGCGACTGTGCGGGCGTGCGCTCGGCGGTGGCGATGAGGGCTTCGAAGACGGCGCTGGACTGCTCGAGGATCTCCGCCCAGAGCTGCTCGCGCGCCTCGCCCATGCGCGCGGCGTTGAACGCGTCGACGGATGCGTAGCGGCGGATGCCCTCCGGGTAGCCGCTGAGCGACATGATGGAGGGCTCGCTGACGCCGGTCGCGATCTGATCGAGGGCGGACGCGACCCAGCGCTCCCAGCCGGTGATGTGGCCGACGATCTCCTTCATCGAGCGGCCGTCGGGCGTCCATGGCGTCGATGCCTGCTCGCCGCTCAGGTTCTGCACTTCGCGCATCATGCTGAAGCGGCATGAGCGCAGCAGCTCGATCAACCGCTGCTTCTGCGCCTCGCCTTCGAGCTTCAGCGCGATGCGCAGCTCATCCTTCAGCGAGAACGGCGTCGCCGGGATCTCGCCGACTGCCACGGGCACGCCCGGGTCGATCGCGAATGGCGCTGGCACGGCGCGCACCTCGACGGTCGTGCGGTCGTCGATGTCGAAGATGTCGCTGTGCCCGTTCGGGCTCTTCGCGCCGTTCTCGGAACGCTCGTGCAGCGGCTTGCGGCTGTAGACGACGATGCTCTTCGGCAGGATGCGGTTGCCGATGTCGTCGATGGCGGTGACGATGCCGGATGCGCGCGCGCGCTGCGAGTCGAGGAGGTTGCGGAAGGCGCGGGTGATCGGCCCTTGCTTGCCCCAGTCGCTCCAGAACGCGACGTGGCTCAGCCAGTACACCGTTTCGAGCGCGTGGCGGTAGCGCACGGCGTAGGGCTCCAGCCCGGAGGTGCGCATCAAGCGGACGATCTCGCCGCGGCCGAAGATGCGGACGTGGCCGCCGGCGTGGGTGCGGTAGTTCTTCGAGAGCTTCCAGAAGACCTTCTCGGAGTACTCGTCGGGCACGCTGACGGCCAGGATGCCGCCGGGCTTCAGCACGCGCACGAGCTCGCGCGCCAGCACGTGCTCGTCGTCGACGTGCTCCAGCGTCTCGGTGCAGATGACGCGGTCGAAGGCGCCGTCCTTGAAGGGCAGGCGTTCGCCGGCTGTCTGCAGCCAGTGAACGCGCGCCTTCACCTCGTCGCGGCGGCGCATGATCTCGAGGAGATAGCGGCCGGCGCGGATGTCGTCGCGCGAGATGTCGGCGCCGATGATGTCGGACGGGATCTTCGAGAGCTCGAGCACGTGGCGGCCGGTGCCGCAGCCCAGATCGATCACGCGGTCGTCGGGCGCAATATCGAGCAGCGCGGGGTCGATCGACTGGAAGCGGTCGAGGGTGGATACCATCGTCCGAATGTTAGCGGGTATGAACCACAGAGACACAGAGACACAGAGGTTGGATTGATGGCGACGGGCGGATTCACCGCAGAGGCGCAGAGGACGCGGAGATGTTGGGGGCTGGAAGCCAAAAGTCAGAGGCTGGAACGCGCAGACACTGCGAACGCGCTGTAGGGCGGTTCAGCGACCCAACCCATCCTTCTCCTCTGCGATCTCTGCGTCTCTGCGGTGATTACTCAGCCGTGGTTACG
>JBBTPG010000072.1:0-1175 GCA_038066315.1 Chloroflexota bacterium
AACCTCTTCCTCAACAACGTCAGCGCCTGCCCATGATCTCCCCTCTCCCCTACGGGCCGTAGGCACGCAGTGGAGATCGAAGATTCGCCGTGGCGAAGGGGCAAGGGGGTGAGGTGCGCGCCTGGCGCCAGTCGCAGTCATCGGGCGCATCGCACCGCTTTGCGCCGCGCGCCACGGCACGCGACACTGTTGCGATACTCGGAGGAGCTACCGTGTCCGCGACCGTCCACACCATCACCCGCAATCTCGATGAGGTGCTCACGCGCGAGGACCTCGAGCATCTCGTCGCGTCCGGCACGCCCCTGCGCCACTACATCGGATTCGAGATCTCCGGCAAGATCCATCTCGGCACCGGCCTCGTCTGCATGGGCAAGGTCAAGGACTTCGTCGATGCCGGCGTCAACTGCACGATCTACCTCGCCGACTGGCACTCGTGGATCAACGACAAGCTCGGCGGCGACCGCGAGACGATTCGCCGCATCGCGCTCGGCTACTTCGCCGAAGGGCTGAAGGCGTCGTTCCGCTGCGTCGGCGGCGATCCGTCGAAGCTGAACTTCGTGCTGGGCACCGACCTCTACCACAACAACGACCAGTACTGGGCGACGCTGATCGACGTCGCGAAGAACACGACGCTCGCCCGCATGCAGCGCAGCATCACCATCCTCGGCCGCCGCGAAGGTGAATCGGTGGACTTCGCAAAGATGCTCTACCCTGGCATGCAGGTCGCCGATATCTTCATCATGGGCGTGAACATCGCGCACGCCGGCATGGACCAGCGCAAGGCGCACGTCATCGCGCGCGACGTCGCGTCGAAGATGAAGGTGATGCCGCTGCTCGACGCGAAGGGCGCGCGGATCAAGCCGGTCTGCGTGCACCACCCTCTCCTGCTCGGGCTGAAGAAGCCGTCGACGTGGCCGCCGCCCGAGGGCGACCTCAGCGACTTCTGGTCCTCGATGAAGATGAGCAAGTCGGAGCGCAGCTCGGCGCTCTTCGTCCACGACTCGCCCGACGAGATCCGCGCGAAGGTGCGCAAGGCGTTCTGCCCGCCCGATTCCGCTCAGTTCAACCCCATGCTCGACTGGGCGCGCAAGCTGATCTTCGCCCGCGACGGCGAGTTCCGCATCGCCCGCACCGCCGGCCACGGCGGCGACCTCATCTTCACGTCGCCCGAAGAG
>JBBTPG010000073.1:0-8249 GCA_038066315.1 Chloroflexota bacterium
ATGCTCCACGCTTCGCGTCGCGTTCACTCACGCCAATTCGAAAACACGACACTAGCCTCTGTCCACCCTCGGCACCGTGAGCTGCCCGAACGGCAGCACGCAGACGGTCGGCTGCCGCCCCAGCTCCGCGCGCTTGCTGCCCACGATCGCTTCCAGCGTCCGCGTCACGTCGGGCGCGTAGCGCAGGTGCGCCGACGCCACCGCCGCGCGGTCCAGCGACGAGTGCAGCCAGACGTCGCAGCGCGCCTGCACCATCGCCTGCACCTGTGCCTGCCACTGGTCGTGCACGGTCAGATGGCCGTCGCTCTCGAAGCGGTCGAGCAGCGCGCGCGGCGACGCTTCGCTCCGCAGCAGCTCTGCGTACTCCGGCCCGCCCACACCCTCGCGGCACTCCGCGACGAGCAGGATCGCGCCGCCGGTCGCGCAGGCCTGCGCCGCGACCGACATGCCCTTCACGGCCTGGTACAGCACCAGGTCGGCGGGATACCCCATGTTCGTCGCCACGACGATGTCGTACAGGTGCGGGATCGGCCGGATCGCCTGCCGCGCCGCCTGCGCGATCGCCGCGTCATGCGCGGCCGCCAGTTCACCCGCGAAGACGCCCGTCATGCGCTTCTCCTCGTCCAGCGTCACGTTGACGATGAACGATGGGTCGGTCTTCAGCGCGACATCGCGCATCTTCTCGAAGATCGGGTTGCCGTGTGTCGTACACCACGTCGCCTTCGGGTGGCCGATCATCCGCGCGTCGTGGTTCGCCATGATCTCGTCCGCGCCGGCGATGGCGGGCAGCACCGCCTTGCCGCCGCCGGAGTAGCCGGCGAACAGGTGCGGCTCGACGAACCCGGTGAGGATGCGCAGGCCGGCGTTCAGGTACTCGCGGTTCAGCCAGACGCCCATCCCTACGGGCCGTCCTGGCGTGCGCGGCCCCGTCGCGTAGAACACCTGCGTCGACGCGTCGCGCGCGTCGTGGTCGACCACGCGGTAACGCGACAGGATCGCCTCGCCCAGGAACCGCGCGTGCTCGTCGGGCCGCGACGCGCGGTGCAGCCCCGTGCCGACGACGATGGTGATGTCGTCGCGGCGCACGCCTCCGGCTTCGAGCGTCTCGAGGATCGGCGGCAGGATCACCGGGTTCGGCACCGGCCGCGTCACGTCGGACACGACGATCGCTGCCCGCTGCCCGGCGCGCACCATCTCGCGCAACGGCCGCCGCCCGATCGGCGCAGCGATCGCCGCGCGCACCGCAGCGTCGGGGTCCGCAATCGGCTCGACGGCTTCCGGCAGCAGCACCGTCGCCCCGTCCGGCACCTCCGTGTCGATGCCGTGCTCCCCGTACGGCAGGTGGACCCTCATACTCGTTAGTCTACCCTGCGCGTCGCGTCTTCCAGCAGCGGGCGCGGTTACGCCCTCGCGCGATTCGATCACAAACGCGCGACCCAGGGTCAATCGCCACTGTTCCGTCGAAACGCAGCGCCGCGCGGGCTTTTCAGCCAGCGCTACGGGGCCTTAGCGCGATCGCGGGTCGAAGAGAGTGTCACTACGACGCGAAGCCAACGGCCAACCGCCAACCGCCAACCGCCGACCGGCTACCCGACGCTGTAGAACGCCGTGCCTTGAATCAGCAACGCCACCAGCGCGCCGCCCGCGATGAACGGCGCGTACGGGATCGGGTCGCCCTTGCCGCGAAGACGCGTAATCAGCAGGATCGCTGCCGCGAGGCCGCCCGACATCGCCATGATCAGCATTGCCGGCACCACGAACGTCAGCCCCAGCGCGAAGCCCACGAAGAATGCGAGCTTCACGTCGCCCATGCCCATCGCGCCGCCTGTCAGGATCGAAGGCACGAAGAGCAGGCCGCCGAAGAGCAGGCCGCCGGCGATCACGTCGAGACGGTTCGCCCCCGGCACGAACATGCCGATGAGAAACGTTCCGACGATCGCCGGATACGTGACGGCGTTCGGCACGCGGTAGGCCAGCACGTCGGTCGCCGTGCAGATGATCAGCACCGACGCGTAGAACGCCACGATCGCCAGGTGCCAGTCGCCGTGGTACTGGCGCCCGAGCAGCGCGAACACGCCCGCGGTCGCGGCGACCACGACGATACGGCGGTACGGCGCTCCCGTCGTCAGCAGGCGCGGCATCTCCAGCGCACCCGCTTCGCTGCTCAATTCCAGCGGCGCGCCGCCGTCATGATGCCGCAGGTGCTGCTCGCCGTCCTCAGCCTCGCCGTGTTCGTACGGCTCCCGCGCGAGGCGTGCGATCAGTTCGTCGAGCACGAACCCGGCGATGACGCCGATGACAGCCATGATGATGATGGTCACGGGCGCTCCTCGATCAGATGATCGGCAGCAGGATATCAGGTCTGTGTAGGGATTCTACCCTACGGGCCGTCGGCGTAATGACGGGTCGTGTGGATCGTCATCGCGTCCGCCAGGCCGGGTGCGCGGTATCGAGCCACACGTCGGCCAGCGTCTCGTCGTGGCCGTACCAGACGGGAAGGGTCGCGTTGCGGACGTAGCCCCATCGCAGCCGGCGTTCGATCGGGGCGCAGAACTCCAGCCGCGCGTTGGCCTTCGCCAGCAGGTAATCCTGCACGTCGATGGCGATGCGATGCCGTGCGTCGGCGTCGAACTCCGCGCGCGACCTGTCGAGCAGCGCGTCCAGTCGCGGGTCCTGCAGCCGGTACGAGTTCATCGCCTGGCCGCTGCGGAAGTGCGGGTACAGCCAGTCGTCCATGTCGACGCCGCCATCCTCGATCGCGAACGTGAGCGGCGCCACGCCGTCCGTCGCGCCCTCAACGTTCCGCACGAGCGCCGCCGCGATCAGCGTCTGCCCCGTGGGGTCGGTCTGCGCCGTCACCTTTGCGCTCAGCACCTCGGCGAGCTGGCGCGTGATGGCCTCGATCGCGCGGCCGGGGATCGCCTTCGGCACACCGGCGAAGATGATGCGCAGCTCGACGAATCCGGTGCCCACCGCGGCTGCCCAGAGCTGCTTCGCAGTGCGGACGTCCTCGGCGCGGCCGGCAGCGTCAGAGCGATAGCCGGGCCTGCGTGCGAGATCGTCCGGTGCGAGCGACCAGCGGTCCATGACGGGGGCGATTGGTCCGCTGAGCTGCGCCGACGCGCGCCCGTCCATCGGCGGGTACAGCAGCTCGATCAGCGCGGCGCGGTCGATCGCGAGGTGGATCGCCCGGCGCACGCGGTCGTCATTGAACGGCTTGCGGTCCAGCAGGAAGCGGCTCGCGACGAACCCGCCGGCGCCGGTCTCGTCGAGCGCGATGTCCGCGAGATTCGTCTTGCGTTCGATGTCCAGCGTCGCCGGGTCCGCGAAGCCCGTCGCGTCGACGATGCGGCGCTGGAACGCCGCGCGCTGGAACGTGTCCTCCTGCGGCGAGTAGAACGCGTCGTAGCCGTCGAGGAACGGGCGCCCCGGACCGACGCCGCGCGGGCTGTCGTCGCGCGCGAACCACGCCGGGTTGCGCCGCAGATGGACAGCCGCCTGCGGCTCGAACGAGTCCAGCACGAACGGCCCGGTGCCGATCATCGCGGTCTCCGTCGCGAGCAGGTCAGTGCGATCCGCGAGGCCGGCCGGCAGAATAAACGCGTGGCGGCCGGCGAGGAAGTTGAGAAACGGCGCCACCGGCGACTTCGTGGTGATCACCACGGTCCCCGGATCACGCACGTCGATCTTGTCGATGACCGTCCAGTTCCCCTGACGGAAGAAGAGCCGAGCTTGCGGGCTGTTCTTGTTGAGCTGCCGCTCGATGCTGTATTTCACGTCGTCCGCGGCCAGTGCGCGCCCGGCGGTCCTCGGGTATGCCTTGCGGTACTTCGGCGTATCGTGGAACGTCACGCCGTCGCGCAGGCGGATGATGTACGTCGTGCTGTCGGGCTGCTCCGGCATCGCCGCCGCCAGGTCCGGCGCGATCGTGCCGGAGCGCTCATCGTCGTAGCGCAGCAGTTTGCTGAAGACGGCCGAGTGCATGTTCGCCACCGGCCCCATCTGCGTAAGATGCGGGTCGAGCGAGTCGTACCGCGTCGCGTCGAAGTTGTAGACGCGCAGCACGCCGCCGCGCGTCTCCACGGGCGCCGCGGCCGGCGTCGCCGACTCGGAGAGCACGCTGCTGCGCCTGGCGGGATTCCGGCCGCGGTTGTAGCCGATGGCCGCCGCGCCGGCAGCGGCCGCTGCGATGGCGGCCGACGCGGCGAGGAAGCTGCGGCGGCTGACACGGTGCAGCGCCGCACGCGTCCGTGCCGGTGTCTGGCGGGGTCGAGGCAGCGTCATGGGCGGCGGCACGCTCGGTCAGTTGTGTGGCTCACGCCGATGCTTTGGCCAGCTCGGGCTCGGCGGCCGATTCGTCGATGTCGCCCTTCCAGTCGCACTGCGTGCACTTGGCTGTGCCTTTCGTCGCGGCGACCGTGAGGCTCCCGCACGACGGGCAGCCTTTCTTCAGCGGCCGCGACCAGCTCGTGAAATCGCACTTCGGGTAGTTCGCGCACGAGAAGAAGATGCGCCCGCGCTTGCTCTTCTTCTCGACGAGATCGCCGGCGTCTTTCGGGCACGGTACGCCCACCTTCTTCAGGATCGGGCGCGAGCCCTTGCATTCGGGGTACTTCGAGCAGGCGAGGAACTGGCCGAAGCGGCCGCGCTTGATCACCATCGGCGATTCGCACAGGTCGCACTTCTCGTCGCTCTGCGCCGGCTGCTGCGCCGCCTCGTCGCCGATCGGCCGTGTGTTCTTGCATTCAGGGAAGCCGGTGCACGCGAGGAACTGGCCGAAGCGGCCCCAGCGCACGATCATCGGCTTCTCGCACTTGTCGCACTTCTCGTCCGTCTGTTGCTCGACGCGCGGAGCGTCCGCGGCGGCGTCGAGCGCTACCTTCAGCGGTTCGTAGAACTCTTTCACCACCGGCGGCCAAGTGCGCTCGCCGCTCGCGACCTCGTCGAGCTCGTCTTCCATGCGCGCCGTAAACCCCGCGTCGACGACGGCGGCGAAGTGCTCGCTCAGCATGTCGCTGACGACCAGGCCCAGTTCTTCCGGCTTCAGCGCGCGGCCGTCCTTCTTCACGTAGCCGCGGTCCTGGATCGTCGACATGATCGGCGCGTACGTGGACGGCCGGCCGATGCCGTTCTCTTCGAGCGCCTTCACCAGCGTCGCTTCGGTGAAGCGCGGCGGCGGCTCGGTGAAGTGCTGGTCGGGCGTCACCTGCAGCAGGCGCAGGAGGTCCGCCTCGTTCAGGTCCGGCAGCGTCTTCTCGGCGTCCTCGTCGTCCTCCGTGTCGCGGCCTTCGATGTAGACCTGGCGGAAGCCGGGGAAGCGCATGTGGCTGGCGGACGCCCGCAGCAAGTACGGCGCAGGCTGCGTGTCGACGGCCGCGTCGATCTCGGCGCTGACCTGGTCGAAGACGGCGTCGGCCATCTGGCTCGCGAGGAAGCGCTGCCAGATGAGCGTGTAGAGCTTGGTCTGGTCCAGCGTCAGCGACTTCTTCAGGCTGCCCGGGTCGCGGAACGCGGACGTCGGCCGGATCGCCTCGTGCGCTTCCTGCGCGCCCTTCGACTTCGTCTTGTAGTAGCGCGGCTGCGCCGGCACGAAGTCCGCGCCGTAGCGCTGCGCGATCGCGCCTCGCGCCTCGTCGCGCGCCACCTGGGCGATGTTCAGCGAGTCGGTCCGCATGTAGGTGATCAGACCAACCTGGCCCTGCCCCGGGATGCTCAGACCTTCGTACAGCTGCTGTGCGACCGCCATCGTCCGCTTCGCCGAGAAGCCGTAGCGGCGCGACGCCTCCTGCTGCAGTGTGCTCGTGGTGAACGGCGGCGACGGGCGTCGCAACTGCTGCTTCTTCTTCACCTCGCGGACGCTGTAGGCGGCGCGGCGCAGGTCACTCGTGATCGCCTGGGCCTGGTCACCGCTGCCGATTTCGGCCTTCTTCGTGCCCGGCAGTCCGGCCAGCCGCGCGATGAACGACTGCTCGTCGGCGTCCGCCTGCTTCGCCAGCCGCGTGTCGATCGTCCAGTACTCCTGCGGCACGAACGCCTGGATCTCGCGCTCGCGGTCGACGACCATCTTCAGCGCCACCGACTGGACGCGCCCGGCGCTGAGGCCGCGCCGGATCTTGTTCCACAGGATCGGGCTGATCTTGTAGCCGACGAGCCGGTCCAGTACGCGCCGCCCCTGCTGCGCGTCCACCATCCTCATGTCGATCTCGCGCGGATGCTCGAACGCTTCGTGGATGGCGTCCGCGGTGATCTCGTGGAACTCGACGCGCTGGTAGCCCTTCGTCGAGAGGTCCATCGCCTCGAGCAGGTGCCACGAGATCGCCTCGCCCTCGCGGTCGGGGTCTGTCGCAAGATAGACCCGCTTCGCGTCCTGGGCCGCCGCCTTGAGCTGCTTGACGATATCCTTCTTGTCCTTCGGCACGATGTACCGCGGCGCGAAGTCGTCGTCGACGTCGACGCCGAGCTGCGACTTCGGCAGGTCGCGCACGTGCCCGACCGAGGCGCGCACGTCGTACTCGCGGCCGAGGATGCTGGAGAGCGTGCGCGCCTTCGCGGGCGACTCGACGATGACGAGGCTCTTGCCCTTCGCGCTGCGCGGCGCGGCCTTCGCCTTCGCTCCCGTCGCGGATGCCTTCGCGGCCTTCCGCTTGGCCGCAGGCTTCCTGGCCGGCGCCTTCTTGGCGGCAGGCTTCCCGTGGGCCGTAGGCTTCGCGGGCTTCGCGACCTTCATCTCTATAGTGCTCTCGCTGCCGTTTTGGGCTTCGATGCCCATTTCGTCTGACATACGCTCTCTCTGCTCCCGCCTGCCCTGGGCCCCGAGTGTTATACACGACCGGGACGGCGGCACAACAGCTTCTTCGGCCGAGCATACGCAAACCTGAATACGGCCGCAGCCGCGTTCAGGAATCGGCGATCACCTTCGGATCCGGTGTCGTGCTGCCCTACGAGCGTAGCAGAACTGTCAAGCCGGCCACCGGCACACCCAGTCGGGCGCCGCCCGCCCGGGCTGCCACGATCCCTCTCCGAAGTGACTCCGGGATGAGTGATCCGCCGTGGTAGGGGCACACCGTAGTGTGCCCGCGTGTGGCGACTGAGTCCCGGAGTTCACTGCCGATGCCGTCGCGCCGGCTTTACGGCGTCGCCAGCAGCTTCCGCACCAGCGGCGGCATCAGCGCCGCCAGCGCCGATGGCGGCTCCGACACGTCGTTGATCTCGAACCCGCGCGGCGTCGTGCGCCACGTGCGGTAGCCCTCGACGGCGATCTTGAGCTTCTTGCAGATGCGCTTGGCCTCGGCGCCGTACCCGACCGGCACGTACAGGTAGAACGCCTGGTCGGGGATCGCCGCGAAACGCGCCCACGCGGCCTTCGCCTCGCCTTCGTTCACCATCTCCCGGTTCGCGACCGCGGCCGTCATCACGAGGCGCGTCTCGCCCGTGTTCAGCTTCTCGACGACCACGATGTCCGGCGCGATCTTTTCATCGCCGACCTGCACGGCCATCGTCACTGCGGGCACGTTGCTGTGCGCGCGGTAGGCGGGGTGCTCCGGCGTCGGGAACTTGAATCGGAGCGCGACGATCTCCCGCACGGCCTCCGCCAGCGTCTCGTCCTTCGTCCGAGTCGTGCGGTCGAGCAGCGTGTCGACGTCTTCCCAGCGAGTATCGAGGCCCATGTGACCCTCCGTTGAGGCGGCGCTAGATTCCGTCGCAGATTAGTGCACGCCGTCACGAAGCTCAAGCAGCGACGCGCGTGTGAGCCCGGTCGGTCAAAGGCTGCTGCCCGGCCCTCTGAACGTGAAGTAGCGGTTATAGCGAGCGAGGGCGTTCGTATATGCCAACATGCCGGCGATGATGAGGACGGGGCCGCTGGTGTTTGAGAACGGGCCCGGGGCGAGTATCCTCTCTCTTTCTTTAGTGCTGAACCGCCCTCTCAGGAGTGAACAGAGGGCGCTACTATGTAGACGTGGCACGTCAATCCGACCGCCTTTTCTACGCTCTGCTCGGCGCATCGCTCATCCCGGTGGGGGCCATGGTTTTCGCTCTCGCGCGGGCGGCGCACGACATTCGTGCCGCGCTGGCGGACGCGCCCGCGCCTGTGACAGGACTCTGCCGCCAGGCGGTCATCTACACGGTGGATCCGTTCGTGCATGTTGTCTACGTCGCGTTCGGGGACGCCGCGGTGGTCGCGCTGGCCCTGGGAATCACCGCCGGAGTAGCCACACATCTCCGCACCAGGCGAGTGCTGCGTGAGCATC
>JBBTPG010000074.1:0-2560 GCA_038066315.1 Chloroflexota bacterium
GATCTCCCGCCCCGCGTCGAGCACCTTCCGCACCAGCGTCTGGTCGCCCGCGACCTCGGCGTAGATGCGCACCAGCGGCTCCGTGCCGCTAAAGCGGAAGAGCAGCCAGCCCCTGTCGCCCAGCGTGAAGCGGAAGCCGTCCGTCGTGTCGCGGCCCGTCACCTTCATGCCTGCAACGGCATCGGGCCGCGCTTCTTCGGCGCGCTTCCAGATCTTGTCGCGGTCTTCGTCCTTCAGCGCGATGTCGAGCCGGTCGTAGTAGTGCGGTCCGACCTTCGCGAACAGCTCCGCCAGCAGCTCGCTCGGCCGCTTGCCGGTGCGCGCCATGAAGTCGAGCATGTACAGCCCGGCCAGGATGCCGTCACGCTCGGGCACGTGGCCACGGAAGCCGTAGCCGCCGCTCTCCTCGCCGCCGATCAGCGCATCGGTCTCCATCATCTTCGGGCCCAGGAACTTGAACCCGACCTGCGTTTCGTACACCGGCACGCCGTAGATCTCGCCCAGCCGCTGCACCATCGACGTCGTCGTGATCGACTTCACGATCGGGCCGCGCTCGCCGCGCGTCTCCAGCAGGTAGTACGAGAGCAGCGCGAACACCTGGAGCTGGTTGATGAAGGCGCCCTTCTCGTCGGTGATGCCCACGCGGTCCGCGTCGCCGTCCGTCGCGATGCCGACGTCGAAGCCGCCCTTCGCCATCAGCGCTTCCATCTCGCCCAGGTTCCGCGCGATCGGCTCGGGCGCGTGCATCCCCGGGAACACCGGGTTGCGGAAGCCGTGCAGCTCCGTCACCTTCGTCTTGCCGCCATCGAGCAGCGCGCCGAAGTAGCCCGCGCCCGTGCCGTACATCGCGTCGTACGCGACGCGCAGCCCCGCCGCCTTCAACCTGTCGAGGTCGATCAACCGCGCGAGCTGCGCCAGATACGGCGCGCGCGGGTCGAACATCTCGACCAGCCCCGCCGCCTTCGCGTCCTCGATCGCCATCCGCGGGATCGCGCGCCCGACCAGCCCGGGCAGCGGCTCTTCGATCTGCGCGACGATCTCCGGCGCGGCGCTGCCGCCGTACTCCGGCTTGTACTTGAAACCGTTCCAGCGCCACGGGTTGTGGCTCGCCGTGATCACCACGCCGCCGCCCGCCTTCCGGTCGATGATCGAGTAGCTGACGACGGGCGTCGGGCAGAGCACGCTTGTCAGCGCCACCTTGATCCCCTGCGCCGCCACGACTTCCGCCACCGCGGCGGCGAAGTCCTCCGACGCGTACCGCGCGTCGTAGCCGACGATCAGCCCGCGCTCGGCCAGCCCGTGCTTCTTCAGGTACATGGCGACGCTGGCCGCGCACGCCCGCACGTTGTCGAACGTGTAGTCCTCGCCGATGACGGCGCGCCAGCCGTCCGTCCCGAACTTGATCGCGGTCGGCGGGCGCATCTCGTAGTCCATGGAACGCGTGCCTCCGTGCAAGGGCTGCCTGGCGTGTGCCGGCCGCTTCGCGCGCCGCGCGGGCCGCAGTGGTTATCGGCAGGGTGCCGTGAATCCCGCATGAGGGCAATGACGCCGATGCCTCACGCGCACACCGGAGGCCGCCGCCCCGCCCACGGCCGCGCCGCTTCCAGCTGCGACGCGAGCCGGAACAGCGTCGCCTCGTCGCCGTAGCGGCCGATGAAGTGAGCGCCGATCGGCAGTCCGTCGCCATTCCAGTACAGCGGTAACGAGATCGCCGGCTGCCCCGCCGAGTTGACCACGGCGGTGAACGGCGCGAACGTCCCCGAGCGCTTGAAGCCATAGGTCGGATGATCCGGCGGCGAATCCAGCGTGCCGAGCGGCAACGGCGGCTCGCCCGTCGTCGGCGTCAGCATGACGTCGTAGTCCGCCATGAACGCCGCGAGCGTGCGCGCCATGCGCTGGAGGTCCGTCACCGCCAGCAGGTAGTCGCTGGCCTTCGCCGCACGTCCCCACTCGGCAAGCGCCCACGTCAGCGGCTCGAAGTCGCCGGGCGACGGCATCCGTCCCGTCCGCCGCGCCCAGTCGTCGATCTCCCACGCCACTCCCGACGACCACACGGCCGCGAACGCCCGCGCGGCGCGTACGCCGTCGATCGGCGATGTTACTTCCGTGATGTGGTGCCCGAGCCGCTCGCACAGCGCCGCTGCGTCGCGCGCCGCCGTCACGCAGTCCGCGTGCACGGACGCGCCCCGCCACGTCTCCGTCATCAGCGCGATGCGCAGCCGCCCCGGCTCCGCGCCCACCTCGTCGGCAAACGGGCGCGCGGGCGGCGGCGCGACGTACGGGTCGCCCGGCGCGTATCCGGCCGTCGCGTCGAGCAGGCGCGCGCAGTCGCGGACGCTGACCGTCACGGCGTGGTTCTGCGCCAGTCCGGAGAAGATGTCGCCATAGTGCGGGCCCTGCGGCGTCCGCCCCCGCGTCGGCAGCAGCCCGACGAGCCCGCAGCATGCCGCCGGGATGCGGATCGAGCCGCCACCGTCGTTTCCGTGCGCCATCGGCGTCATCCGCGCCGCGACCGCCGCCGCCGAGCCGCCGCTCGAGCCGCCGGGCGTGCGCTCCAGGT
>JBBTPG010000074.1:2660-5836 GCA_038066315.1 Chloroflexota bacterium
CCGTCCGGCAAGGGGCCGCGCGCCGCCTCGCGCGCCAGCTCGAACATCGGCGTGATCACCGCGTTCAGCCGCGGGTTCACGCGCTCGACGCGGTCGATCGCCGCATCGACCAGTTCGAGCGGCGACGCCTCTCGCCGCCGTACAAGCTCCGCCTGCGCCGTCGCGTCGAGCGAGCCGAAATCCATCCGGGCCTCCGCCATCAATAGTCGGGCAGCGTCGCCGCCCCCGCCGCCGCGTTCCCTACGTCCTCGATCGCCCGCCGGTTCGCCTCGTCCAGCAGATCCAGCACGCGCAGCGCCTCGTCTTCCGTGAACTGCTTGTCCTTGCCGGCCAGCGCTTCCGCCAGCGCGCGTTCGAGCTGCTCCTTCGTCAACGCGCCGTCGCCCGCGCCCGGCGTCGCCTGTCCGCCGCCCGTGCCCGTTTGCGATGCCGCCGGCGTGCCGCCCGGCTGGCCCGCGCCCGGCGTCGCGCCCGGCTCGAACGTCGCGTTCGGCCCCGGCGTCGGCTGTTCCGGCGGCCGCGACGTCGGCGCCAGCGCCGGCGTCAGACGCGCGGCCACGACCTCAAGGTTGTGCTTGGCGTCGGCGTCCGCGGGGTCCGCGAGCAGCGCGCGCTTGTACGCATCCAGGGCATCGGACAGCCTGGTCGCCCCCGCGTAATGGTTGCCCAGCGCGTACTCGATCCGCGAGACAAGGTCGCGCCGCGCGGGCAGCGCGCGCTTCGTCTCGGCGATCGCTTCGTCGTACTGGCCGTTCCGGTCGTAGGCGTTGCCGGCGTTGTGGCGCAGTTCGCCCAGCGACGGCGCCTTCGCCTCCGCGGTGCGGTACTGCGCGATGGCCGCGTCGAAGTTGCCGCGCGCGTACTCGTTGTTGCCGTGACGGTTGCTGTCGGCGACGGTCGTCGAGCAGATCGCCCCGACGAGCAGCCCGGCACCGGCGAGCGGCCAAAGGCGTGCCGCGGGACGCAGCATCGCGCGTGGACGGCGGAGCACCGGCAGCGCCAGCTCGCCGGCCAGCAGCAGCAGCGCGATCACGACGAAGATCTGGAATCGCTCGATGGGCTCCGAGGACTGCTTCGTCCCGAAGGCGGTCTGCGTCAGTCCTCGGAGCTCGGCCGCCAGCCCCGTCAGCGGCGCACCGCCTCCGGACAGCGCGATGTACCGCCCGCCCCCGGCATCCGCGATGCCACGCAGCGCCGCCTCGTCCAGCCGCGTCACGACGGGGCGCCCTTCGCTATCGATGCGGACGCGCGGCAGGCCCGTGCTCGAATCGACGTCGCGCACCGGCGCGCCCTGCGCCGTCCCCGCGCCCGCGGCGTACACGCGTATGCCGGCGCTGTGCGCGTCCGCGACCGCGCCGGCGACGCCCGCACCGCGGTCCTCGCCGTCGGACACGATCAGCATCGCCTTCGTCGCCGCCTGATCGCTTTCGAGCAGCCGCTGCGCGCCACGGACCGCCGCCCCCAGGTCGGATCCCGGCGGCACCAGCCCGCGCTCGCGGTCGACGCCTTTCACGATGCCTTGCAGCGCTTGCAGATCCGCCGTCAGCGGCGATCGGATGAACGGCTGCCTCGCGAAGATCACCAGCCCCACGCGATCGCCCTGCATCCGGTCAAGCAGCGCGCCGATTTCGCCCTGCGCCTGCCCCAGGCGCGTCGGCTGCGCATCGTCGGCCAGCATGCTGTTCGACACGTCGAGCACGATGGCCAGATCGACTCCGCGCTGTTCGACCAGCACCTCGCGCGAGCCGAACCGCGGCCGCGCCGCCGCGCCGGCGACGATCGCGAGCGCGGCGACGAGCACGGCGGGCGCCAGGTACGCCGCCGCCGTGCGGGTGCGCGGCACACCGAACCGCGCTCGCGCGCGCGCCCGCCACCGCAACCACCACGCAATGATCCCGGCCGAAGCGGCCGCGAGCAGGAGCAATGCCAGGTAGCCGGGCGCACCGAAGCTCATACGGCCCTCCGCAGCACGCCGTAGCGAAGCACCATCTCGAGCGTGAGCATCACCGCCGCGGCCGCGAGCACCATCGGCGCGATCTCGTCGTAGCGCGTGAAGCGCTCATCCTCGAACCGCGATCTCTCGAGGCGGTCGATGTTCGCGTAGATCTCCGCCAGCGCGTTGGGATCCTCGGCGCGATTGTAGGTTCCGCCCGTCACGTCCGCGATCTCGCGAAGCGACTGCTCGTCGACGTTCAGTCGCGAGAAGCCCGGGTTCGTGCCGCGGCTGACGACGCCCACCGTGTAGACCCGCACGCCGAGGCGTTCGGCGATGCGCGCCGCCGCGAGCGGCTCGATCGCCTTACCGTTGTTCTCGCCATCCGTCAGCAGGATGACGATGCGGCTCGCGGCGTTCGATCCGCGCAGCACGTTGACCGACTGGCCGATAGCGACGCCGATCGCCGTCCCGTCTTCAAGATTGATACGCCCGGCGTCCTGCAGTTCTTGCGCGATCGCGCGGTAGTCCGTCGTCAGCGGGCTGAGCGTCAGGCTCGCGCCCTGGAAGACGACGAGCCCCACACGGTCGTCCGTCCGGGCCGCGACGAACTGCGACAGCACGTCCTGCGCCGCCTGCATGCGCGTCTTGCCGCGCGCGAACGGCTGCGTCATGCTCGATGAGATATCGAACCCGAGGACGATGTCGATGCCCTCGCCACGTGTCCTCGACGAGGCCTCGCCGCGCTGCGGCCGCGCCAGCGCAACGATCAGGAGCGCCACGGCCAGCAGCCGGAGCGCCGGCAACAACCGCTCCGCGCGCACCCGCCACGTCCGCCTCGCCCCGGCCGCCGCCCCGAGCGCGCCGACGAGCACGCTGGCAGGGACGCCGCGGGCGCCCCGCGCATACCAGGCGAGCGCGGGCACGGCGAGCAGAAGCAGCAGAACATACGGCGAAGCGAACCGGGCTCCGTCCATACGACAAGGCTATCAGCAATCGCCGTTGCATTGGCTGCGATCGGTACGGGCGCGCGGCCGTCCACGAATACATGTCGTGCAGGGGCGGGGCTCGCCCCGCCCGCGTTCGTCCGCCGCCGGTCGCTTCCGGGCTTCGGATCGCGACGCAAAGAACCCCGGAGCTCGCGCCCCGGGGTTCCCGTCTCTCGCTTCTCGTTTCTCGTTTCTTACGACGCCGGCTTGTCTTCCTTGCGCGGCCACAGGTTCTTCAGGTCGCCGGTGACGTT
>JBBTPG010000075.1:0-2352 GCA_038066315.1 Chloroflexota bacterium
AGGCCGGACGCGCAGACTCTGTTCGACGACATTTCTTAGTGTGCGCTACGGAGATTGGGCCTCCGCGCGCGCTTCGGCGGCAGCGCGATTGAGATCATCGAGGGCGGCGGCGAGGCGGGCGAGCTGGCTGTCGTCGAGGCGCTTGATGATGTCGAAGAAGTAGGCGCCGGCGATGCGCCGCATGGCGCCGATCGTCGCGGTGCCGGCGTCGGTGAGGTAGTTGCGGACGATGCGGCGGTCGCAGGCGTCCTCCTCGAGGCGCACGAGGCCCTGGCGCACGAGGCGGTCGACGTGGCCGGTGATCGTCGAGGGGTTGACGCCGAGGTGCTCGGCGAGCGCGCCGACGGGCAGCCCGTCCTCGTCGCGCAGCGCCCAGAGCAGGCGCATCTGCGGGATCGTCAGACCGTCCTCCGACCAGCCCTGGATGCGGAGCGTGTCGATGATGCCGACGGCGTCGCCGTATGCGCGCGCGACGTGGATCAGGCGCTCGCGACGGACCGGGTCGTCGACGCCGAGGTCGGCGTGGTCAGCCACATCGTGCTGGATCATCGGGATGCTTCGCCGATTTGCAATATTTGCCCTTTACAAAACGATTCTGCCCGGAGTATAGTCGATGCACTTCCGACTATTCAACAAGAGGCGCACCGTGGCGCCACAGTGGAAGGGGTCGCGATGACAACGTTTGCCGAGCAAGTGCGAGAGATGCCGTCGGTGCGTGAGCCGGCGTACCGGCCCGCGATGTACCTGAGCGACGAAGAGAAGCGGGAGCTCGACGCCAAGATCGGCGACGCGAACCTGTACCAGGACCTGTTCACGATGCGCGACCTGCTCGTCGCCCAGCCAGAGAACATTGAGCTGAGGAAAGCTCTGGTGAGCGGCATCGCGAGCGCGGAGTTCGCCGGCATCGACGCGTTCAGCCGCAAAGTCGTCGAATGGCAGGAGTGGCCGGTGCCGCAGACCCTGATCATGGCGATGGCGCGTCAGACGTGGGACGAAGTGCGGCACGCCCGGTTGGCTATAGGGCTCGTGGAGTCGTACGGCGGCAAGATCGGCGACTATCCGGACACGCTGGCAGGCGGTGCGCCGCCGCCCGGCGTCTCGCCGCAGGGGCCGCTGCAGCAGGGGTACGGCTCGGCAGCCGAGCAGATGATGCGCGACCCCGTCGTGAGCCTTTCGATGACGAACGTCTCGCTCGAAGGTGGCGCACTGACGCTCTTCCAGGAGACGTCGGCGGTGGGCGAACGCATCGGCGATGCGCTGATGGCGCACTGCTACGACTACAACTGGGCCGACGAGGTGACGCACACGGCGATCGGCGACTACTTCGTGAAGGAGCTCACCGAAGGCAAGCCCGAAGAGGAAGCGAAGGCGCTCCGCGTCCACGCGATGGCGGAGATGTTCCGGGCGCGCCTCTCCGGCCAGCAGAGCCAGGAGCTGAAAGAGTTCTTCGCCGAAGAGACGACGCGCGCGACAGCGGCGCTCGGCTAACTGATGGCTGTTGTCGAGATCAGCCTGGCCGAATGCATCAACTGCGGCTGGTGCCGGCGCGTCTGCCCCACCGAGACGATCAAATACTTCGCGACGGGACATCGCACGCACATCGTCGAGGCGGACGGCTGCATCGACTGCGGCATCTGCATGCCCGTGTGCCCGGTGAAGTGCATCCGCCCCGTGCCCGAGTACACGGTCGCGCCAGAGAAGCTCGCAGCGGCGAAGGCAAACGCGCGCGCGTTCGCGGCCAATCAGCGGAAGATGCGGCTCGATCGCGACGCGGTCGTCCAGCGGACGCTGGCGCGGCTCGCAGCGGCTGGGAGGACACATGCCTGAGCTGGCCGTCGATCTCAACACCGTGGGCGGGCAGTTCAGCGTCGATGAGAACGCGCGCCGCCTCATTCACTACAAGTTCGCCGAGAATGTCTGCATGACGACGGCGAGCGGCTGGGCGGCGTCCACCCCACTGATCAAGGTGAAGTTCACCCTCGGCCAGCACTGCTACGAAGACTCGATCCATTCGTTCTGGATCGGACAGCGCCTGCCGGAGCTGCGCGTCACCGACGAGATGGTGCTCGACGTGCCGCCGACCTTCCGCTGGTCGAACAAAGCGGAGCCGCCGAACGAGCAGTTCCTGAAGTTCGTCGAGACGATGCAGTTGCAGCAGGATCAGCTCTTGCGGCTGGTCGGGTTGTATCGCGTGCTGAAGACGCACCTTGCGGTGTACTACCGGCATCACGCGCTCGTGACCGACCAGGTGTGCGACGCGCCGACCGTGCGCATCCTCGAACATATCCTGCTGGAGGAGGAGCGGCACGTGCGGTGGGGCCAGGCGATCTACGAAGAGCTGGCGGACACGCC
>JBBTPG010000076.1:0-23357 GCA_038066315.1 Chloroflexota bacterium
GGGCGCGGTCAGAGCCGCGACCGAAGAAGGAAGTTATGGCCAGGCAGAAAATCAGGATCAGGCTGAAGGCGTACGACCACCGCATCCTTGACCAGTCGGCCGAGCAGATCGTGGAGGCCGCCGAACGCACCGGCGCCGCGGTCGCGGGCCCGATCCCGCTGCCTACGGAGATCAAGAAGTTCTGCGTGATCCGCTCGCCGTTCATCGACAAGGACTCGCAGGAGCAGTTCGAAATCCGGACGCACAAGCGGCTCATCGACATTCTGGAGCCGACGTCGAAGACGGTGGACACGCTGATGCGGCTGCAGCTCGCGTCGGGCGTGGACATCGAGATCAAGCTGTAGAGGACGGGCGATGCCAATTGAAGGACTGCTCGGACGCAAGCTGGGCATGACGCAGGTGTTCGATTCGACCGGCAAGATCCACGCGGTCACCGTCGTCGAGGCGGGGCCGATCGTCGTGACGCAGGTAAAGACGGCGGCGAAGGACGGCTACGACGCGTTGCAGGTAGGCTATGGCGAGAAGAAGAAACTCACCAAGCCGGCGCGCGGCCACCTGAAGAAGGCGGGCAGCAATTCGCGGATGCTGCTTGAGTTCAAAGTCGTCGGAGACGGCGAGTACAGCGTCGGGGACAAGATCGGGCTGGAGCTGTTCAGCGAGGGCGACCTGGTGCATGTCACCGGGACGTCGCGGGGGCGCGGCTTCGCCGGCGGTGTGCGCAGGCACAACTTTCACGGCGGTCCGAAGACGCACGGTCAGTCCGACCGGCACCGCGCGCCGGGATCGATCGGCTCGGGCACGACGCCGGGCCGCGTGCTGAAGGGCCAGCGGATGGCGGGCCACATGGGCGCGGTGCAAGTGACGTCGAAAAATCTCCGCGTTATCGCGAAGGACGAGGGCAAGGGCCTGCTGCTGATCGAAGGCGCGGTCCCGGGCGCGACGAACGGCACCGTACGCGTGCGGCGCGCGAAGAAACAGGACAAGAAGTAGGGGCGCACGGCTGTGCGCCCGCAACGACGTAGGGGCGCAGCCCTACGGGCCGTAGGCCTGCTGCGCCCGCCACGCGACGCGCAATGTGTGCGCAAGAGTATTGAGATGAAACTGACGGTCCACGACGCAGCAGGGAACGAAGTCGAGACGATTGACGTCGACGATGCGGTGTTCGGCATCGAGCCGAACGGGCCGGTCGTGCACCAGGCGTTCGTCGCGACGATGGCGAACAAGCGCGCCGGCACCGCGACGACGAAGACGCGCGGCCAGGTGCACGGTTCGACGCGCAAGATCCGCCGCCAGAAGGGTGGCGGTACGTCGCGCCAGGGCTCGATCGGCGCACCGCAGCACCGCCACGGCGGCATCGTCTTCGGCCCGCACTCGCGCAGCTACGCGAAGGACCTGCCGAAGAAGATGCGCCGCCTGGCGATCCGCTCGCTGCTTTCGGCGAAGGCGGCGGACGGCTCGCTGCGCGTAGTGAAGGACCTTGGGGTGAGCGCGCCGAGCACGAAAGCGATGAGCGGCGTGCTGAAGGCGCTGGGGTTCGAGCGCTCCGTGCTCGTCGTGACGGCGGCCGCGGACGAAACCGTGAAGGCCAGCGTCAGCAACCTGGCGAAGGTGAACCAGCTGCCGGCGGCGTACTTGAACGTCGGCGACATGCTGTCAGCGCAGGGGCTGCTGATGACGGTGGACGCGGTGCGCGGCGCCGAGGCGTTGTGGGGCGGCGAGCGCGCCGCGAAGAAGCGCGCCGTGAAGGCGGAGGCGTAGACGATGCCAAAACAACTGCACGCGTACGGCATCATTACGAGGCCGCTGATCACCGAGAAGGCGCAGACGATGGCGGCGCACCAGAACAAGTACGCGTTCGAGGTGGACAAGCGCGCCAACAAGATGCAGATCAAGGAAGCGGTCGAGGTGGCCTTCAGCGTGAAGGTGAAGGAAGTGAACACCGCGGTCATCAAGGGCAAGCGCCGCCGCTACGGCCGGTCGCTCACGAAGCAGCCTGACTGGAAGAAGGCGGTCGTGACGCTGGCGCCCGGCGAAAAAATCGAACTGTTCGAGGGCGTGTAGAGATGGCAGTAAAGCAGTTCAAACCGACATCGCCCGGCCGGCGCGGCAGCTCCGGCTTCACCTTCGATGAGATCACGAAGACGAAGCCCGAGAAGTCGCTGATTGCCACGCGCAAGCGGATCGCCGGGCGCAACAACCAGGGCAAGATCACGGTGCGGCACCGCGGCGGCGGGCCGAAGCGGCGCATCCGCATCGTCGACTTCAAGCGCGACAAGCTGGGCGTGCCCGGCCGCGTCGCGGCCATCGAGTACGACCCCGGGCGCAGCGCGCGCATCGCGCTGATCTCGTACCGGGATGGCGAGAAGCGGTACATCATCGCGCCGGTGGGGCTGAAGGTCGGCGAGATGATCCAGGCCGGCCCGGAGTCCGAGGTGAAGGTCGGCAATACGCTGCCGCTGCAGAACATGCCGAACGGCACCGTGATCCACAACATCGAGCTGACGCCGGGACGCGGCGGCCAGATCGTGCGCAGCGCCGGTACGTCGGCGCAGTTGATGGCGAAGGAAGGCGACTACACGCTGCTGCGGCTGCCCTCGGGCGAGATGCGGCGCGTACTCTCGCGCTGCCAGGCGACGGTCGGGCAGGTGGGGAATCCGGAGAACAGCCTGATCAAGCTGGGCAAGGCGGGCCGCACGCGGCACCGCCGGCGCCGGCCGCAGGTGCGTGGCGTGGTGATGAACCCGAACGATCACCCGCACGGTGGCGGCGAGGGCAAGGCGCCGATTGGCATGCCGAGCCCGAAGTCGCCGTGGGGCAAGCCGACGCTGGGCAAGCGGACGCGCGCCCGGACGAAGGCGTCGGACAAGTTCATCGTGCGGCGGAGGCAGAAGTAAGCCATGTCCCGATCAATCAAGAAGGGCCCGTTCATCGAGCCCAAGCTGATGAAGAAGGTCGAAGAAGTGAAGCGCACGAACGCGCGCACGGTGATCCGCACGTGGTCGCGGGCATCGACGATCCTGCCGGAGATGGTGGGGTTGACGATCGGCGTGCACGATGGACGGCGGCATGTGCCGATCTTCGTGTCGGAGAACATGGTGGGGCACAAGCTGGGCGAGTTCGCGCTGACGCGGCACTTCCGCGGCCACACGACGAAGTCCGAGAAGGCGTCGCAGCAGCGCGGCGCCGCACCTGCCGGCAAGGGCTAAACGATGGAAGTCAGCGCGACAGCGAAGTATCTGCCGATCTCGGCCCGCAAGGTGCGGCTGGTGCTGGACCAGTTGCCGGGCAAACGCGTCGAAGAGGCGATGATGCTGCTGCGGTTCCTGCCGACGCCACACGCGCGCGTGGTGGCGAAGGTGTTGAAATCGGCCGCGGCGAACGCGGAGAACAACTACGCGCTGGACGCGGCCGAGCTGCGCGTGAAGCGCGCGTACGCGGGCGAGTCACGGACGCTGAAGCGATTCAGGGCGGCATCGCGCGGGCGCGCCGCGCCGCGTGTGCACCGCACGAGTCACGTGACGGTGATCGTCGAGGAGGGTTAGGTTGGGTCACAAAGTACATCCGACAGGGTTCCGCCTCGGCGTCATCTACGACTGGCAGAGCAAGTGGTACGCCGGGAAGAACTACCGCTCGCAGTTGCACGAGGACATCGCGATCCGGAAGCGGATCATGGAGGGCGGCGCGACCGACGCCGGCATCTCCCATGTCGAGATCGAGCGCAACGTCAACCAGATGACGGTGACGATCCACACGGCGAAGCCGGGCATCGTCATCGGCCGCAGCGGCGCGAACGTCGACCTGCTGCGGACGGAGCTGGAGAAGACGACGGGCCACCGCGTGCGGGTGAACATCAACGAGATCCGCACGCCGGAGCTGGACGCGTACCTGGTCGCGCGCAGCATCGCCGAGCAGCTCCAGCGGCGCGTGGCGTTCCGCCGCGCGATCAAGCAGACGGTGCAGCGGACGATGCAGCGCGGCGCGAAGGGGATCAAGGTTGCAGTGGCGGGACGGCTGGGCGGCTCCGAGATGTCGCGTCGCGAATCGGAGAAGCAGGGCCGCATCCCGCTGCACACGCTGCGCGCGGACATCGACTTCGGTATCGCCGAGGCGCACACGACGTTCGGGCGCATCGGCGTGAAGGTGTGGATCTACAAAGGCGACATCATGCCGGCGCCGAAGCGGCCGCGCGCGGAGGGCGACTACTCCGGGCTGGACGCGGAACAGAAGGCGGCGGCGATGGGCACGACGCGGGCGCCGAGCGTGGTTGCCGAGCCGGAAGTGCCGGAAGCGCCGGAAGCGCCGGCTGCCCCGGCGAGCGTGGTGAGCGAGTAACGAGCAATGCTGCAACCAAAGCGCACCAAGTTTCGAAAGCAGCACCGCGGACACCGGCGGGGCATTGCCGGGCGCGGCGACGAGATCAGCTTCGGTGAGTTCGGGCTGCAGGCGGTGGGCCACGCGTGGGTCGACAGCCGGCAGATCGAGGCGGCCCGCCGCGCGATCACGCACGAGTTGAAGCGTGGCGGCAAGGTGTGGATCCGCATCTTCCCGGACAAGCCGGTGACGTCGAAGCCCGCCGAGACGCGGATGGGCAGCGGCAAGGGCGCGCCGGACCACTGGGTGGCCGTGGTGAAGCCCGGAAGGATGCTGTTCGAGGTCGCGGGTGTGAAGGAAGACCTGGCGCGCGAGGCGCTGCGGCTGGCAGCCCACAAGCTGCCGCTGGAGACGCGCACAGTGATCAAGGAACACGAGGGGATCTGATGGCCGGTCGCAAGACGAAGGAGCGCGCGGAAGAGCTGCGTGCGATGTCCGACGAAAAGCTGGCGAACGAGCTGAACGAGGCGTATCGCCGGATGTTCACGGTGCGGTTGCAGTTGAGCACCCGCCAGCAGACGAACACGACGGAACAGACGAAGGTGAAGCGCCAGATCGCGCGGATCCGCACACTGCAGCGCGAGCGCGAACTCGCGGCCGCGTACGCGGCGCACACGGGAAGGTAGCGAGGGCCTATGGGTTCGCAAGAGAAGCTCCAGTTGGGCACGGTGGTGAGCAACAAGATGGATAAGACCGTCGTGGTGCGGATCGACCGGCACAAGCGGCACCGCCTGTACGGCAAGACGATCCGCGTGACGCGCCGCTACAAGGCGCACGACGAGAAGAACGAGTGCCGGTTGGGCGACATCGTCAAGATCTCGGAGACGCGGCCGCTGTCGCGCGACAAGCACTGGCGCGTCGTCGAGATCGTGGTGAAGGGCGACGTCGCGGAAGTGGCCCCGACCGAGATCGGCGCGAGCCTTACCGGTGAGATCCGGGCGGCGCAGGCGGAAGCGGCGGCGAAGGCGGCGGCCAACGCTGCCGCGGCGAGGGCTGCGGCGGCGGCCGAAGAAGCGCCGGCGCCCGCGGAGACGGTCGCGCCAGAGGAGACGGAGTCGTGATCCAGCAATACACGCGGCTCAAGGTCGCCGACAATTCGGGCGCGCGGTCGCTGATGTGCATCACGGTGCTCGGCGGCTCGGGCCGCCGCTACGCGCGCGTCGGCGACATCATCGTGTGCTCGGTGAAGGCGGCGCAGCCGGGCGGCGGCGTGAAGAAGGGCGAGGTCGTGAAGGCGGTCGTCGTGCGCACCGCGAAGCCGTACGGGCGGGCGGACGGCTCGTACATCCGCTTCGACGAAAACGCGGCGGTGGTGCTGTCGGACAAGCAGAACCCGAAAGGGACGCGCATCTTCGGTCCGGTGGCGCGCGAGCTGCGCGACAAGAACTTCATGAAGATCGTGTCGCTGGCGCCGGAGGTGGTGTAGCCGTGCGGAAGATCAAGCGAGACGACAACGTGCTGATCCTGGCCGGCAAAGACCGCGGCAAGGTCGGCGTGGTCCGGCAGATCGTCGGTGGCGGCGACCTGGTGAAGGTGAAGGGCCACCGCCCGAAGGTGACCGAGGACAAAGTGTTCGTCACGGGGCTGAACATGGTGAAGCGCCACAAGAAGCAGCAGCAGGGCGCGGCGCACGCCGGGATCATCGAGAAAGAGATGCCCATGCCGTTGGCGCGCGTGATGCTGGTGTGCAAGAGCTGCAACAAGCCCGCCCGCGTGGGATTCATCACGCGAGGTGACGGCAAGCACCGGGTATGCCGCAGCTGCGGCCAGGACGTCGACTGATGGCACCACGACTGAAGGAACGCTACAAGGCGGAGATCGCGCCGGAGCTGGTCAAGCAGTTCGGGTATGGCAACGCGATGCAGGTGCCGCGCGTCGACAAGGTGACGGTGAACATCGGCCTGGGCGAGGCGCGCGAGAACGCGCGCGCGGTGGAGTCCGCCACGGCGGAGGTGGCGACGATCACCGGGCAGAAGCCGGTGGTGACGAAGGCGAAGAAGGCCATCGCGAACTTCAAGATCCGCGAGAACATGCCGATCGGCGTGGCGGTGACGCTGCGCGGCGACCGGATGTACGAGTTCCTGGACCGCCTGCTGAACGCGGCGCTGCCGCGCATCCGCGACTTCCACGGCGTGCCGGCGAAGGCGTTTGACGGGCGCGGCAACTTCAGCCTGGGCGTGAAGGAGCAGCTTATCTTTCCGGAGATCGATTACGACAAGGTGGACAAGATCCGCGGTATGCAGATCAACATCATCACCACCGCGAGGACGGACGAAGAAGGACGGCGGCTGCTCGAGTTGATGGGCATGCCGTTCTCGAAGGAGCGTGTGTAGCCATGGCGAAGACCTCGATGATCGTCAAGGCGAATCGCGAGCAGAAGTTCTCGACGCGCAAGAAGAACCGCTGCAAGCTGTGCGGCCGGCCGCGGGCGTTCATCCGCCACTTCGCGTTGTGCCGCATCTGTTTCCGGGGGCTCGCGCTGAAGGGGCATCTGCCGGGCGTGATGAAATCGAGCTGGTAGGGACTGCGGCCGGAAGGCCTTTCCGTAGCTCGGGCGCGGGTAGCGGTCGAAAGCGCGGGAGAATGAGGAGGCGGAAGCCTTGAACATGACGGATCCAATCGCGGACATGCTGACGCGCATCCGCAACGCGGTGACGGCGAAGCACGAGTACGTGAACATCCCGGCTTCAAAGATGAAGCTGGCGATTGCGAGCGTGCTGCGCAACGAGGGGTTCATCCGCGATTTCGAGATGCAGGAAGACGGGGTGCGCAAGCTGCTCCGTGTGCATCTGAACTACAGCGGGAAGAAAGAGCCAACGCTGTCCGGGCTGCAGCGTGTCAGCAAGCCAGGCCTGCGCGTGTACGTGCAGAAGCGCGAGATCCCGCGCGTGTACGGCGGGCTGGGGATCGCGATTCTTTCGACGCCGCAGGGCGTGATGACGGGTCAGGACGCATGGCGGCGCAGCATCGGCGGCGAAGTCATCTGTTACGTGTGGTAGAGCAATGTCACGAATAGGCAAGTTACCCATCGCGGTCGCGAAGAACGTGCAGGTCGACGTTGACGGCTCCACCGTGAAGGTGAAGGGACCGAAAGGCGAGCTGGTGCGCCAGTTCCCTGAGGGCATCTCGTTCACGACGGCCGAAGGCACGGTCACGGTGATCCGGCCCGATGACGAGAAGAAGTCGCGCGCGCTGCACGGGCTGTCGCGGTCGCTGCTGGCGAATATGGTGACGGGCGTAGCCGAGGGGTACACGAAGACCTTGGAGCTGCAGGGCGTGGGCTATCGCGCGACGCAGGCCGGCGAGAAGGTGACGCTGGCCGTCGGCTACTCGCACACGGTGGAGATCGTGCCGCCGGCGGGCATCCAGATCGAGGTAGAAGGCACGACGAAGGTGCACGTGCGCGGCATCGACAAGGAGCTTGTCGGGCAGGTCGCCGCGAACATCCGGAAGGTGCGGAAGCCGGAGCCGTACAAGGGCAAGGGGATCCGCTACCTTGGTGAGTACGTGCGACGGAAGGCCGGCAAGGCCGGTAAGGCAGGCAAGTAGATGAAGTCATCGAAGACGGGCCGCGCCGCGCGCATCCGGCGGCACGAGCGGGTGCGCAAGACCGTCGCCGGAACGCCCGAGCGGCCTCGGCTGGCGGTGTACCGCAGCCTCACGCACATCTACGCGCAGGTGATCGACGACGAGCGCGGTCACACACTGGCTGCCGCGTCGACGGTCGAGAAGGCGTTGAAGGACACGAGCGGCAACAAGAGCGCGCAGGCGAAAGCCGTGGGTGCGGCGGTCGCGAAGAAGGCGATGGACGCGGGCGTGACGAAGGTGGTGTTCGACCGCGGCGGCAACAGGTATCACGGCCGGGTGAAGGCGCTGGCCGAAGCCGCGCGCGAAGCTGGCTTGCAGTTCTAGGCGGAGTGTCCGCGCACGGGCGGATAATGAGGACAACCAAATGAGTGCACCGAGAATGCCGAAGATTGAGTCGCGCGAGTTTGACCTGCAGGAGAAGGTGGTCTTCATCAACCGCGTCTCCAAGGTCGTGAAGGGCGGGCGGCGCTTCAGCTTCAGCGCGGTCGTCGTGGTCGGCGACGGGCACGGGCACGTGGGCGCCGGCATGGGCAAGGCGAACGAGGTGCCGGACGCGATCAAGAAGGGTTCGGCCGTCGCGCGGAAGAACCTGATCTCGGTGCCGATGAACAAGAACACGATCGCGCACCCGATCGTCGCGCACTATGGCGCGGCGAAGGTGATGATGAAGCCGGCATCGCCGGGTACGGGGCTGATCGCCGGCGGCGGCGTGCGCGCCGTGATGGAGTCGGCGGGTATCAAGGATGTGCTGACGAAGTCGCTGGGCTCGTCGAACGCGCTGAACGTGGTGAAGGCGACGATGGCTGGCCTGTCGCAGCTGCGCGATCCGAAGGCGGTCAGCGCGCGGCGCCGTGCGAGTGTCAGCCGGCAGTCGAGCGCAGTAACGGCCGAGGCGTAAGCGATGGCGAAGATCAAAGTCACGTGGGAACGAAGCGGGATCAACCAGAAAGAGGACCAGAAGCGCACGATCCGCGCGCTGGGGCTTCGCAAACTGGGGCAGACCGTGGTGCACGACGACACGCGCACGATCCACGGCATGGTGATGAAGGTACGGCACCTGGTCACCGTGGAGGAGGCGTAGATGCAGCAGCATGAACTGCGACAGCCGGCGGGCGCGACACACAAGCGCAAGCGCGTCGGGCGCGGCAACGCGAGCGGCCACGGCACGTACGCGACGCGCGGCCGCAAGGGCCAGAAGGCCCGCTCCGGCGGCGGCGTGCGCCCGGGCTTCGAGGGCGGCCAGCTGCCGCTGGTGCGCCGCATGGCGTACAAGCGCGGCTTCCGCAACCCGTTCCGCGTCGACTATGAGGAAGTGAACGTCGGCATGCTCGCGCAATTCGCGGCAGGCGCCGAAGTCAACGCCGAGGCGCTGGCCGCGGCGCGGCTGGTCCGCACCGGCAAGCCGGTGAAGGTGCTGGGCGACGGCGATCTGGCGTTGGCGCTGACGGTGGAGGCGGCGAGCTTCTCGAAGTCGGCGCGCGCGAAGATTGAGGCCGCCGGCGGCAGCGTACGCTGGTTGAACGGCGAGCCCGCCGAGAAGCCGGCCGAGAAGAAGCCGAACTCGGTTCGGGTGCGCACCGCGAAGAAGGCCGCAGAAGCCGCGACCAAGCAGCAGGCCAAGGAAGTCGCGGACGCTGCCGGCAAGAAAGCGAAGGCTGAGGCGAACACCGCGGACAAGCAGGCGAAGGCAGAGGCGGCGGAGGCGTAATATGGCGCTTGCAGCAAGCCGACAACAGGCCAGCAGCCGTCCGCGGTTGCTTCAGGCGGTCTTCGATGCCGTGCAGCAGCCCGACATCCGGAAGAAGCTGCTCTTCACGGCGGCGATGCTCGTCGTGTTTCGGTTCGTCGCCCACATCCCGATCCCGGGCGTCGACCCGCGCCAGCTCGAGAGTGCGTTCGACACGAACCGGCTGTTGGGCTTTTTCAACCTGTTCAGCGGCGGCGCGCTGCGACGCGTCAGCATCGCGGCGCTGGGCGTGTATCCGTACATCACGGCGTCGATCATCATGCAGCTCGTGACGCCGATCTTCCCGACGCTTTCGAATCTCCAGAAGGAAGGCGAGCAGGGGCGCCACCGTATCGAGCTGTACCAGCACTGGATGACCGTGCCGCTGTGCTTCGTGCAGGGGTACGCGCAGCTGGTGATTCTGAATCAGGCGGTGAGCAGCACGTCGCCCGGTGCGATGTTCAACCCGTCGTTCACGGGACCGAACGCGTTGGTGACGTTCACGGCGCTGTTCACGATGACGGCCGGCACGCTGTTCCTGGTGTGGATCGGCGAGCTGATCACGGAGAACGGCATCGGCAATGGCATCTCAGTGATCATCTTCGGCGGCATCGTGGCCGGCATGCCTGGCATGGTGAACCAGGTCTTCCAGTCGGATACCGGCTTTGCATTCGTGATCCTGCTGGCGGTGCTGGCGGTAGTGCTGATCGCGGCGATCGTCTACATGCAGGAGGCGACGCGGAAGATCCCGGTGCAGTACGCGAAGAGCGTGTTCCGCGCCGGAAAGATGTACAAACAATCCGGGCAGAGCCATATCCCGCTGCGGGTGAACTCCGCCGGCATGATCCCGCTGATCTTCGCGTTCTCGATCGTGATCCTGCCGGCGTATATGGCGCAGTTCATCCACGATTCGTCGAGCACACCGTGGATCCGCAGCGCGACGAACATCGTGAGCGACATCCTCTCGCCCGGCACCGGCGCCGGAGGGCAGGGCAGCAGTCCGGGCTTCTATGTCTTCGTTTTCGTCCTCGTGGTCGCGTTCAGTTTCTTCTACACGCTGGTGGTGTACCAGCAGCAGAACCTCGCCGAGAACCTCCAGAAGCAGGGCGGATTCGTCCCGGGCATTCGCCCCGGCCGGCCGACAGGCGAGTACATCATGCGCGTGCTGGTGCGTATCACGTGGGCCGGCGCGATCTTTCTGGGGATCGTCGCGGTCATCCCGTACCTGGTGACGAACTGGTTCGATATCACGTCGCTGACGATCAGCAGCACGGGCATGCTGATCGTCGTGGGTGTGGTGCTGGACACGATGAAGCAACTCGAGGCGCAGTTACTGATGCGCAACTACGAGGGGTTCATCCGCTAGATGTACGTCATCTTCTTCGGGCCACCCGGCGTCGGCAAGGGCACGCAGGCGATGATCATCGCCGAGCGCATGGGTTGGGCGCATATTTCGACAGGCGACATGCTGCGCGCTCAGGTAAAGAGCGGGACGGCGCTTGGGCTGAAGGCGAAGGCGATGATGGACCAGGGCCTGCTGGTGCCGGACGGCCTCGTCGTAGATATGCTCCTACAGCGGTTGGGTGAGCTGAAGCCGGACCAGGGCTTCGTGCTCGATGGGTTCCCGCGGACGCTGGTGCAGGCGAAGGCGTTGGACGAGGCGCTGGCGAAGATGGGGAAGGCGATCGGCATCGCGATCAACATCACGGCGCCGGACGATGTGCTGATCGACCGGATGCTCGGGCGCGCCGCCGAGTCGCACCGTGCGGACGACACGCCGGACGCGATCCGCACGAGGCTTGAGGTTCAGAAGCCGGCGGCGGAGTTGCTGGCGCATTACCGGGCGGCGGGCAAGCTCAAGGACGTTGACGGGATGCCGGAGATCCCGTTCGTGACGATGGCGATCGTGAACGCGTTGGGCGCGGACGGCGATGCCGCCAGGGCCGGGAAGTAGGCGGCGTTCCCGATATGCCCATCATCATCAAGTCGGACGACGAGATCGCGATCATGCGCCGGGCCGGCAGCATCGTCGCGCAGACGCTGCAAACATTACTGGCGGAGTTGCGCCCCGGGCTCGTGGTGAAAGAGCTGGACGCGACGGTCCGGAGGGAGTTCGCGAAGCACGGCGTGGAACCGACCTTTCTCGGCTACCATGGCTATCCGGCGACCGTGTGCGTGTCGGTGAACGACGAGATCGTGCACGGGATCCCGGGGAAACGGAAGCTCCAGGACGGCGACGTTGTGAGCATCGACCTGGGGTGCACGTACAAGGGGTTCGTGGCGGACCACGCGATCACGGCGATCGTCGGGACGCCGAAGCCGCGGATGCAGCAGCTGGTTGACGTAACGAGAGAGGCGCTGCAAGAGGGCATCAAGCAGCTTCGCCCGGGCAACCGGCTGGGCGAGGTCTCGCACGCGATCGGCGAGTACATAGAACTGCACGGGTTCGGCGTCGTGCGCGAGTATGTGGGGCACGGCGTGGGGCGGGCGATGCACGAGGAACCGCAGATACCGAACTTCGGCCCGGCGGACCGCGGGCCGGTGCTGAAGAAGGGCATGGTGGTGGCGCTGGAGCCGATGGTCACCGTTGGCGACTGGCGGACCCGGCAGCTCGACGACCACTGGACGGTGGTGACGGCGGACGGGAGCTGGGCGGCACATTTCGAGCACACCATCGCCGTCACGGACGGCGACCCGGTGGTGTTGACGGTGCCGTGAGCGGGTGAGGGCCGTCTCGAAGGCAGAAGCGGGAACGTATAGAATCTTTCGTTCGCGCTTCGGCGATGTATTTGGTATAACAATTCGCCTGAGGCGAATCTCGGGGAAGGAGCGCATGCCGAAAAAGGACGCGATTGAGGTAGAGGGCGTGGTGAAGGAGCCCCTGCCGAACGCGATGTTCAAGGTGGAGCTGCCAAACGGCCACCAGGTGCTGGCCCACATCTCCGGGAAGATCCGTCTGAACTTCATTAAGGTATTGCCAGGCGACCGCGTACTGGTCGAGTTGTCGCCATACGATTTGACGCGCGGCCGCATCACGTATCGATTCAGGTAAGACGAGACAGGAAACGCATATGAGAGTCCGGGCATCGATCAAGAAGCGGTGCGAGAAGTGCAAGATCATCAAGCGGCACGGAGTGCTGCGGGTGATCTGCGAGGTCCCGAAGCACAAGCAGCGGCAGGGGTAAGAGATGGCACGTATTGCCGGCGTCGATATTCCGCGGGACAAGCGAGTGGACATCTCGCTGCGGTACATCTTTGGCATCGGCGGGACGACCGCGTCGCGGATCGTCTCGCAGGCGCAGGTGAACCCGGCGACGAAGGTGCGCGACCTGACGGACGAAGAGATCAACCGCATCCGCGAGCTGATCGATAAAGGGCTCACGGTGGAAGGCGACCTGCGGCGTGAGGTGCGTCAGAACATCCAGCGGCTGATCGAGATCAACTGCTATCGCGGCGTGCGACACCGCCGCGGGCTGCCCGTGCGGGGGCAGCGCACGCGCACGAATGCGCGCACGAAACGCGGCGCGCGGCGCACGGTGGCCGGCAAGCGCAAGGCAGCGGCGAAGAAGTAGGCGATCGCGCGGGTCCGGCGATGGATCCGGACGGGAATGTGCCCGCGCGTTAGAGGAGACGTATGGCCGAGCGTAAGCCAGCAACGAAAACCAAGGGACGCAAGCGCGAGAAGAAGTCGGTGCCGCGCGGGCGCGCCTACGTGCAGTCGACGTTCAACAACACGTTGATCACGCTGACCGATCCGAACGGCAACGTGCTTTCGTGGGCGAGCGCGGGCCAGTCCGGGTTCAAGGGCTCGCGCAAGAGCACACCGTACGCCGCGCAGATTGCGGCCGAGGGCGCGGCGCGGCGGGCGATGGAGCACGGCCTGCGCCAGGTCGAAGTGTTTGTGAAGGGGCCCGGCGGCGGCCGTGAAGCGGCCGTACGCGCGCTGCAGTCGAGCGGGCTCACCGTATTGAGTATCAAAGATGCGACGCCGGTCCCGCACAACGGTTGCCGGCCGCCGAAGCGACGTCGCGTCTAGGCGGCGGGAGGAAGCATGGCACGATACACCGGACCCGTCTGCCGCATCTGCCGGCGCTATGGCGACAAGCTGATGCTGAAGGGCGACAAGTGCGTGACGAAATGCACGCTTGACAAGCGGCCGGCCCCTCCAGGCATGCCGCAGACGCGCCGCCGCAAGCTGTCGGACCGCGCGCTGCAACTGCGCGAGAAGCAGAAGGCGCGCTACTCGTACGGCGTGCTGGAGAAGCAGTTCGTGCGCTATTACAAGGACGCCGTGCGGCATCCGGGCGTGACGGGTGAGAACCTGGTGCGCTCGCTGGAGCTGCGGCTCGACAACATCGTGCATCGGATGGGCTTCGCGGACTCGCTCAAGCAGGCGCGCCAGCTTGTGCTGCACGGGCACATCATGCTCAACGGCCGCAAGACGGACGTGCCGTCGGCGGCGACGAAGGCCGCCGACGTCATCGGCTGGACGGCGACCAGCAAGAAGACGGAGTACTACAAGACCGCGCAGGCGAACATGTCGAGCAAGTCCGCTCCGTCGTGGCTGAACGTCGATGCGGCGCAGATGACGGGCCGCATCGTCGCGGCGCCGGGGATCGCGGAAACGCCGACGAAATTCGACCCGGCCGTGATCGTCGAGTACTACTCACGTTAGCCGCGGTACGGGGAGGGGAGGCGCTGACGCCGGTCGCGGCGGATGCGCCCGCTTTTCGCCCAGGGAGGAACACGTTGAACGAACTTGAGCCCGCGCACATCGAGGTAGAGGAAGAAACCGCGACGTACGTGCGCATCGTGGCGGAGCCGCTGAACGCCGGCTTCGGCACGACGCTGGGCAACGCGCTGCGGCGCGTGCTGCTGAGCTCGCTGCCGGGCGCGGCCGTCACCTCCGTACGGATCGAGGAGGTTGAGCACGAGTTTTCGACGATCCCCCACATGAAGGAAGACACGACCGAGTTCCTGCTCAACATCAAGGAACTGCGGCTGCGTTCGCTGAGCGACCGGCCGGCGAAGCTGTACCTGGAGGCGCAGGGCGAGGGCCCGGTGACGGCGCAGGCGATCCAGGTGACGGCGGACTACGAGATCGTGAACCCGGACCTGCAGCTCGCGACGCTGGACGCGCCCGAGGCGCGCCTGACGGTCGAGCTGAACGTGGAGCCGGGCCAGGGGTACGCGCCCGCGGGGCACAGCGACGGTCTGCCGATCGGCGTGATCCCCGTCGATGCGATCTTCTCGCCGGTGCGGCGGGTGAACTTCCACGTGACGCACACCCGCGTGGGGCAGATGACGAACTACGACAAGCTGACGCTGGAAGTGTGGACCGACGGCACGATGTCGGGCGTCGACGCGATCAGCCGCAGTGCCGACATCATCGTCGACGAGCTGCGGATGTTCACGATGCTGGGCAAGCCGCTGCCGCCGACGGTCGACCGCGGCCTGGGCGTGGGCACGATGCTGGCGCCGGACAAGTACAACATGCCGATCGAGGAGCTGAACCTTTCGGTCCGCGCGTACAACTGCCTGAAGCGCAGCGGCCTGATGACGGTCGGCTCGGTGCTGGAGAAGAGCGAAGACGAGCTGCTCTCGCTCCGGAACTTCGGCCGCAAGTCGTACGACGAGCTACGGGACAAGCTGGTCGAGATGGGGCTGCTACAGGCTTCGGACGACCACGACGACGGTGCGGGCGGTGCGCCGATCGGCCGCGCAGCCGGTCCGGCCGGGCCTGTCGGCGAGGACGGTGAGGACCTGAGCCCGCTGGGCGCGGCGCTGATCGAGGCGCTGCGCGAAGCAGGCGAGGACCCGTCGGAGCTGATCAAGCGCAAAGAGAAGGACGACTAGCGATGCGCCACAAGATAAGCGGCCGCAAGTTCGACCGCGCCGGCGATGAGCGGAAGGCGCTGTTCCGGATGCTCGTCGCGGACCTGATGCGTCACGAGCGCCTGAAGACGACCGAAGCGAAAGCCAAGGAGATACGGCCGCTGGCGGAGAAGATGATCACGCTGGGCAAGGACGGCACCGTGCACGCACGCCGGCAGGCGTTCGCGTTCATCAACGACAAGGACGTCGTCAAGAAGTTGTTCGACGAGATCGCGCCGCGCTTCACGACGCGGCCCGGCGGCTACACGCGGATCATCAAGCTGGGTCCGCGCGTCGGAGACGGTGCGCAGATGGCGCAGCTCGAGCTCGTGGAGCGCGCGGGGTAAGCGCGATGAGCGGCGACGCAGGCGCCCCCAGCGAAGGGCGACGCTTCGCCGTGTTGTTGGAGTACGACGGGACCGCGTACAGCGGCTCGCAGTACCAGGAGAACGGCCCCAGCATCCAGTCGGAGCTGGAGGCCGCGATCACCAGGCTGACGTCGGAGACGGTGCGCGCGGCATTCGCGGGGCGCACCGACGCCGGGGTCCACGCACTGGGCCAGGTGGCCAGCTTCGAGACGATGTCGAGGCTGACGCCGGCGGAGTTCGTGAGCGGCCTGAATCACTTCCTGCCGGAGGACATCGCGGTCCGGGCGGCGAGGGAAGTGGCGCGGGAATTCGATCCGAGGCGGCAGGCGCGGAGCCGGCTGTACCGGTACCGCATCGACAATCGCCCGGTGCGGTCGCCGCTGGAGCGGGACCGCTCGTGGCATGTGGCGCGGCCGCTGGATGTCGGGGCGATGCGGCAGGCGGCGCGGCGCCTGGAAGGCGTGCACGATTTCGCGGCGTTCGCGGGCCCGTACGACGGGCGCACGGAGCGGACGCTGCGACGGTGCGAAGTGACGGCGTGCGGCCGGCACGTGACGGTGGAGATGGAGGCGCAGGCCTTCCTGCCCCACCAGGTGCGCCGCACCGTGGGACCGCTGGTCGAGGTAGGACGCGGCCGCATCACAGAAGAGACGCTGATGGCGTGGCTCGATGAGGCGCGACCGTCGGCGGCAGGGCCGGCAGCGCCACCGTGCGGGCTGTACCTGGCGGGCATAGCGTACGAGGGGCTCGATTTCGGGCCTGAAGAGGGAAACGGACAGAGCGAATGAGGACGTACGTACTGCGGCCGAAGGACATCGTCGAGACGTGGCACGTGGTCGACGCGGAGGGCAAGGCGTTGGGGCGCCTGGCGTCCGAGGTGGCGTCGACGTTGCGCGGGAAGAACCGGCCGACGTTCACGCCGTGGATGGGCGCCGGCGACTTCGTCATCGTCGTCAACGCGGCGAAGGTGAAGGTGACGGGCGACACGGTCGCGAAGAAGTACTACCGGCACTCGATGTACCCGGGCGGCCTCAAGACCGTCACGCAGGAGAAGCTGCTGGCGACGAAGCCCGAGCGGGTGGTGCAGTACGCTATCAAGGGCATGCTGCCGCACAACGCGCACGGCGCGAAGCTCTTGAAGCACCTGAAGGTGTACGCCGGACCCGATCACCCGCACGAATCGCAGGTGAACGCCGGCAAGGGCAAGGGCCACGAGGCCAAGGCGTAACAGGCAGACGCCCAAAGAAGGAACAAGACTATGGCGACAGCAGGCGAGCGATACTTCTACGGCACGGGACGGCGCAAGACGGCCGTCGCGCGCGTCCGGCTGTACCCGGGCACCGGCGAGATCCTGATCAACGGCAAGGGGTACATGACCGTATTCACGCGCGGGTCGCACCAGGCGGCCGTGCTGGCGCCGCTGAAGGCAGTGGCCGCGGACCAGCGCTTCAACGTGCAGGCGAAGGTTGCGGGCGGCGGCATCACCGGTTGGGCCGGCGCCGTTTCGCACGGGATCGCCCGCGCGTTGGTGGTGTCGGACGACGGGCTGAAGCCCGCGCTGCGCCGCCAGAGCCTGCTGACGCGCGATTCCCGCATGAAGGAACGGAAGAAGGTCGGCCTGAAGCGCGCCCGCAAGGCGCCGCAGTACACGAAGCGGTAGTCGCGTCGGTCAGTCGTTCGGTCTGTCAGTCTCTTAAAACTTCGAACGCCCGCCAAATCGGCGGGCGTTTTCGTTTCCGGTGCGTGACCCCGATCCGCTGTAGGGGCGCAACCCGTTGCGCCCGTGTTCGTGTTGCCGCGGCGTCGCGTGATTTGGCTTGTATGCCGATACGCGCACCTCACCCGGCCTTCGGCCACCCTCTCCACGTCGTGGAGAGGGTAGAATTCGGAAGTTGTGCGTGGGTTTGGTGCGTTGGCGCGGATCGACCACGGGCGCGGCTGGCTGCGCGATGGCTATCTACGGAGAAACCGGAGGCGAGGAAGGAGGCGTCGGCTCTGGCGTGACATTGGCACAAGGGCTACGGAACCGAGCATAGTCGATCGAATCTACGTCCCTTGCGTCCGGAAACCTTGACACATTCGCCAGCGACAAATCCCGCAAGAGGTCCTGCTTGGAGGGAGGTGCGCTTCCATAGGCCGTGATTAGCACGTCCGCTGTCCGCAGGTAACGATCTGAGGCGCCCCGACTCCTACAGTCGACGCGGGCGGAGGCTCCTGTCGGTTCCACGACCAATAGGATCGGAGTGCTCGAGCAGCGTTGTTCGAGTCCCTCGCTCGTACACACACCGTAGCCGTACGTGAGGTACATGCCTGTGTGGGCGGGACCGGTACCGGGTTCGGTCTGCGTGTGAATCTGGGTCAGGTCCACCCCATTGTATGTGCGCCCGAGCCAATAGACCGGAAAGTCAGAGAACGTTGTCAGCGGCTCGATGCTGGTCACGGGACCCTTTGGATATTTCTCCGAGTGTGGCGAGAACGCTATCCAGAGCGCTATGTAAAGGATTGCTGCGAATGTGGCTGGCAATCCCACCCCGACGAGGACCGCAGCGATCGCGCTTCGGGCAACAAGGTAGAACACCAGCCCGCCCACCACTGACATTCCGATCAACGCAGGAACGATCCCCGATAGGCCTGCGCCTGGCTCCTGCGCTGTTTGCAGCAGAAACAGACCAGCCAGGAGCGATGCCGCCAAGGCACATACGAACGCTATGAACCAGCGCCACCATCGCGCGCCCCGCGAATTCGATTCCATCATGTGCGTTAGGGTACCGCAGTCGTACCACGAAGGCGGGCGCAGCGGGCTGCGCCCCTACAACGGGCGCGGCGGTCTCGGCGGGTCGGCGAGCTGCGTGGGCCTTTGGCGATCCTGCCGTCAGATTCCGGGCATGAGGGCGCGAAGGCGCGGGGCGAGCGCGCTCTGCCGCGCCGTCCCGACAGCCTTCCCGTCAACCCGCGCCAGCCGCACGACCTCCAGCAACGAGTTCGTCAGGAACGCCTCGTCCGCCGACCATAGATCCGCGACGCCGAAGGCCGCCTCCACCGCGTGCAGCCCAAGCGATGGCGCCAGTTCCAGCACCGTAGCGCGCGCGATGCCCGGCAGCGCACCGGCATCCACCGGCGGCGTCCACAACTGCCGCCCCCGCACGATGAAGACGTTGGTCGCGCTGCCCTCCGCCACCATCCCCCGTGTGTTGAGCAGGATCGCCTCGTCCGCCCCGTGCGTACGCGCCGCCCGCCGCGCCAGCAGGTTGTCAAGGTAGTTCAGCGTCTTCAGGCGGCTCAGCGGTGATGTTTCGTTGCGGCGCACGTCGCTGACGAGCGCCGACGCACCTCGCTCGTAGAACTCCTCCGGGTACTCGGTCAGCGCGCGCGCCGAGACGAACCAGCGCGCGGGCGCGGCGGTATCGTCGTCCGCCGGCGGGCTTCCCTCCAGCGTCAGCCGCACCGCCGCGTCGCCCCGCATGAGCCCGTTGCGCGCCAGCAGGGCGTCGATGGCGTGCCGTAACGCCTCCGCGTCGAATGGCACGTGCAGCCCGAGCGCGCGCGCGCCGTCGAGCAGCCGCGCGTAGTGCGCGTCCACCTGGGCCGGCCGGCCGCCGTGCGCGCGCATCGTCTCGAACAGTCCGTAGCCGTACAGCACGCCGCCCATTGCCGGCACGCGCGCCTGGTCCTCCGCGATGAGTTGCCCCCCGGCCCACACGCAGCGCTCAGCCATCGACGGCCTCGCCGTGTTCCGCGAGGGCGCCCAGCAACGCCCGCGCCTTGTGCAGCGATTCCTCGTACTCCGCCGCCGGGTCGGAGTCCGCCACGATGCCGCCGCCCGCCTGCACGTACGCCGTGCCTTCGACGCAGACCGCCGTGCGGATCGCGATGTTCAGGTCGAGCGAGCCGTCGTACCCGAAGGCGCCGATCGCGCCGGTGTACACGCCGCGTGCCACCGGCTCCAGGTCATCGATGATTTGCATCGCTCGGATCTTCGGCGCGCCCGTGATCGAGCCGCCGGGGAACGACGCCAGCAGCAGGTCGATGGCGTCGCGGTCGTCGCGCAGCCGCGCCTCCACCGTGGACACCAGGTGGAACACCGATGGCAGCTCCTGCAGCGCCGCCAGCTCCGTCACCCGCACCGAACCGATGTCGGCCACGCGCCCCAGGTCGTTGCGCTCCAGGTCGACGATCATCACGTTCTCCGCGCGGTCCTTGGCGCTCGCGAGCAGTTCCGCGCGCATTCGCGCATCGGCGCCGGCCGATGCGCCGCGCGGGCGCGTGCCTTTGATCGGCCGCGTCTCGATCCGCCGCGTCGCCGCGTCAAGATGCAGAAAACGTTCCGGCGATGCGCTCAGCACCTGCAGTTCCGGGAAATTGAGGTACGCCGCGAACGGCGCCGGGTTGACGTTCCGCAGCCGGACGTACGCTTCGAACGGGTCGCCGGCCAGCGGCAGGCGGAAGCGCTGCGACAGGTTCACCTGGTACACGTCGCCGGCGAAGATGTGCTCCCGCACGCGCTCCACGGCGGCCCGGTACGCCTCCGCCGTGAACGTCGAATCGGCGATCGCCTCGGCCGGCACCGCGACGCCCCGACGCGGCGCCGGTGAAGCGTGGCTCCCGCCCGCGCCTCCGAAACGCGCGATGCGGTCATAGAAGCAGAGGTAGCAGTCGGGCAGTCCCAGGTCGTCGGGCGCGCGTTCCGGCAGCGTCTCGACGAACCGCTTGAGGCCGTAGCCCAGGTAGCCCACCGCGGCGCCGTCGCCGCCCGCGCGCTCCCGCAACAGCTCGCGCAGCACCTCGAACGGGTTCGCACTGCAGCGCGTCGTCCCGCCGCGCCCCGCCAGCTCGACGATGCCGCCCTTCGCCCGCATCACCATCGACGGCGCGGTGGCGCGCAGCGAGCCGTCGCGCCATCCACCGGCCGCCCCGCCGTCCAGCCACACCCCGTACGGCTCCCCGCACGTCCGGCGCAGGTCCTCGGCCGTGGCAAACGTCTCCACCCACAAAGGCTGCTCCCGGACGGTGCGCATCAAGTCGCCGGAGGCGACAGCCGTCCCGCCGCGGCTCCCGGACCAAGGACAGATTCGAGGTGATCTCCAGGAAGAAGCAAGACGTCCTGAAGGTGGTCGCACAGGTACTGGCTGTCGTCGGTTGCGCCGAATGCCCGCGCCGGTCGCATGCCCGCCGAGCACGGCCGCGGCCCCATCGCAACGATGATCGAACGCCGCGCGCGCCGCAGAGAACCGCCTGATTCGGCCGCGCCCGCACGTCGGGCGCCCGGTTCTTGCACGTGCGGCGGTGGCTACTCCTTGGCGGCCTTCGCCTTCGCGGCGCGGGGCTTCGCCGGTGTCTTCGCGGGCGCCTTTGCTTTCGCCGGGGCCTTCGCCTTGGCCGTCGCGGGCTTGGCTGCTGGCTTGCGCGCCTTCTTCGGCGCTTCGGCCTGCGCCGTCCCGCCCACTGCCTGGTTCGCGTGCTTCATCATGCGCGACTTGTGGCGGGATGCGGCGTTCTTGTGGATGACGCGTCGCTTGGCGGCGCGGTCGAGGATGCCGGCGGCCGCGCGTACCGCTGCCTGTGCGTCGTCCGCGACGCCACTGGCGATGGCGACGCGCGCGGCCTTGACGGCGGTGCGTGCCTCGCTGCGGACGGACTTGTTGCGTTCGCCCGCCGCATCGGCCTGGCGCCAGCGCTTGATCGCGGATTTCGAGTGTGCCAACTGTGCGTACCTCCAACGTCCGCGCGCCGGTCGCCTGCTGCGACCCGCGACGGAAGAAAACTAACAGGTCATGGTACCGGCGCTCGCTATGAGAGTCCAGTTAGCACCAGGCGGCGCGGACGGTACCATGGGGCATGTTATATGCAGATCAGCTGGTCCGCAGCTTTGGCAGCGTGGACGTGCTCAAGGGCGCCACCTTCAACGTGAGCGAGGGCGAACGCGCCGGGCTCGTCGGCCCGAACGGCGCCGGTAAGTCGACGCTCCTGCGGCTGATCGCGGGAGAAGACCAGCCCGACGAGGGCTCGTGCGGGTACCGGGGCGGGACGCTCGGCTACCTGAAACAGGAAGTCGGTCATGATGCGGCACGCCGTCTCGTCGACGAGATGTGGACGGCGTTCCCGGAGGCGCGGGCCATCGACCTGGAGCTGCACGAGGTCGCCGGGCGCATCGAGCGCGGCGACGGCGATCTCGACGCGCTCATCGATGAGCAGGGGCGGCTGTTCGAAGCGTACGAAGCGATGGACGGCTATCGCATCGATACGCGGATCGGGCGGGTGCTGGACGGCCTGGGGTTCGCGCCCGGCGACCGCGAGAAGCTGTGCGGAGCGTTCAGCGGCGGCTGGCAGATGCGGATCGCGCTGGCGAAGATCCTGGTGCGGCGGCCGGACCACGTGCTGCTCGACGAGCCGACGAACCACCTGGATGTGGCGGCGAAAGCGTGGCTGGCCGACGACCTGTCGAAGCACAGGGGCGTCGTGCTGATCGTCACCCACGACGCGGAGTTCCTCGATCGCGTGGCGAACCGCATCCTCGAGCTGCGCGACGGCGTCGTCGAGACGTACACCGGCAACTACACGGAATACCAGCAGCAGAAGGCGGCGCGGCTGCAGCAGCTCGACCGGGCGGCGGCGCGGCAGGACCGGGAGATCGAGAAGCAAGAGCGGTTCATCGAGCGATTCCGCGCGAAAGCGACGAAGGCCACGGCCGTGAAGAGCCGCGAGAAGGCCGTGGCGAAGATCGAGCGGATCGAGCGCCCGCGCAAAGAATCGGAAGTGCATTTTCAGCTCACGGCTCACGGCCGCACCGAACGAGACGTGCTCTTGCTCAGAGAGATTGGCCACGCGTACGGCGATCACGTGGTGCTGGTCGATGTGGACCTGCACGTCGAGCGCGGGCAGAAGGTGGTGCTGATCGGGCCGAACGGCAGCGGCAAGAGCACACTGCTGCGCATCGCCGCGGGCATCATCGAGCCGACGGAAGGCAGCGTCGAGTGGGCGGAGCGCGCGCGGCGGCAGTACTACGACCAGCATCAGGACGAGGTGCTGGACCGCGAGCACACGGTGCTCGAAGAGGTGCGGTCGGTGGCCGTGAACGAGCCGGATGTGCGGTTGCGGACGGTGCTGGGGCAGTTCTTGTTCAAGGGCGATGACGTCTTCAAGAAGATCAGCGTGCTTTCGGGCGGCGAGCGGAGCCGGGTGGCGCTGGCGAAGTTCCTGATCCAGCCGACAAACGTGCTGCTGCTTGACGAGCCGACGAACCACCTGGATCGCACGACGCGCCGCAAGCTGATCGAGGCGCTGGAGAAGTACGAAGGGACGATCGTCTGCGCGAGCCACGACCCGGGGATCCTGGAGCGCGTCGCGACGCGCGTGTACGAGGTGAAGGACGGCGGCTGCCGCGAGGTGATCGCGCGGCGGCGGGAACTCGACTGAGCATCGCTCAGCGACGC
>JBBTPG010000077.1:0-1948 GCA_038066315.1 Chloroflexota bacterium
ACGGCGATGAAGTCGATCTCGCGCGGCGCCACGCCGGGGCCGAGCTTCTTGCGGCAGAACTGCAGCAGCTCGCCGCGCAGCTTGTCCGACGGCTCGTAGCCGTCCTTCAGCGTCACGAACGCCTTGACGATCTCCATCGCCACGGGGTCCGGCTTGCCGATGACGCCCGCCTCGGCGACGGCCGGGTGCTCGATCAGCGCGCTCTCGACCTCGAAGGGGCCGACGAGGTGGCCGGCGGTGTTGATCACGTCGTCGGAGCGGCCGACGAACCAGAAGTAGCCGTCGGCGTCCATGCGGCCGCGGTCGCCCGTGATGTACCAGCCGTTCTTGAACTTCGACCTGTACATCGACTCGTTGTTCCAGTAGGTGCGGAACATCGACGGCCAGCCCGGACGCAGCGCCAGGTCGCCCTCCTCGCCGGGGGGCTTGAGGTTCCCATCCTCGTCGATGATGCCGGGCTCGATGCCGGGCATCGGCTTGCCCATGCTGCCCGGCCGGATCGGCAGGGCCGGGTAGTTGGCGATCATGATCGAGCCGGTCTCGGTCTGCCACCAGTTGTCGTGGAACGGCAGCCCCAGCACCCGCTCCGACCACACCACCGCCTCCGGGTTCAGCGGCTCGCCGACCGACATCGTGTAGCGCAGGCTCGAGAGGTCGTACTTCTTCGGGATCTCGTCGCCGGCCTTCATCAGCAGGCGGATCGCCGTCGGCGCCGTGTACCAGACCGTCACCTTGTGCCGCTGGATGACGTCGTACCACTTGCTGGCCGAGAAACCGCCCTCGTAGATCACCGACGTGACGCCGTTCGTGTGCGGCGCGAACATGCCGTACGACGTGCCGGTCACCCAGCCGGGGTCGGCCGTGCACCAGTAGATGTCGTCGGGGTGCAGGTCCAGCACGTACTTGCCCGTCGCGTAGTGCCCCAGCACCGCCTGGTGGACATGCACGGCGCCCTTCGACTTGCCCGTCGTGCCCGACGTGTAGTGCATCACCGCCGGGTCCTCCGGCGACGTGCGGACGATGTCGTACGTCGTGGCCGCATCCTTCATCAGCGCGTTCCACGAGAGCTCGCCCGGCTCGAGCACCGGCTCCTTGCCGTGCTCGACGATGATGATGTGCTTGAGGTCCGGCAGGTTCGGCTTCATCTGCGCGACCTTCGCGCGCTGGTCGGGCGACGTCACCAGCACCTTCGCGCCCGCATCGGCGAGGCGGTCGCCCGCGGCGTCGGGGCCGAACGCGGAGAACAGCGGCCCGGTCACGCACCCGGCCTTCAGCGTGCCGAAGACCGCGGCGTACAGCTCCGGCACGCGGTCCATGAAGCAGAACACGCGGTCGCCCTTCGCGATGCCGAGTTTGCCCAGCACGTTCGCGAACTGGTTCGACATGCGCGACGCGTCGGCGTAGGTGTAGCGCTCCTCGCTGCCGTCCTTGCCCTCCCACAGCCAGCACAGCTTGTCGCCGCGCCCGTGCGCGATGTGCCGGTCGATGCACTCGTAGGCGATGTTCAGCGCCCCGCCCGGCAGCCCGTCCAGCTCCTTGATCACGTCCGGATAGTGGAAGCCGGCGCGGATGCGGTCGTAGTCGTCAAGATTCGGGCGGACCTTGAACTCGTCGACCAGCGGCTTCGCGATGATCGGGTAGTCCATCGGGTACCTCGTTCTGGTGAGTTGGCCGTTGGCCGCTGGCCGTTGGCCGCTGGCCGTTGGCTGTTGGCTGTTGGCTGTTGGTGCGGGAAATCTAGCCCCGCCAATACGCGCGGTCAACTTCGGCACTTTGAACATAGCGCAAGATTCCGATTTGAGCCCTCTCCCCTACGGGCCGTAGGCACGACGTGGAGAGGGTGGCCGGAGGCCGGGTGAGGTGCTCGGTCGCTCATCGTTGCTCCGGGCCGCGCGCTTTGCGACACTGGATCGAGCGAAATCCCGAGCAAGGAGCCCAGATGCCGAAG
>JBBTPG010000078.1:0-12903 GCA_038066315.1 Chloroflexota bacterium
GTCGCCGACGCGGAGAAGGTGCGCAAGGCGCGCTACAACATCGCCGACGTCGCGCGGTACCAGGCGGAGACACACCACGACGTCACCGCCTTCCTGAAGTCCGTGGCGGACAGCCTGGGCGACGAGGGCCGCTGGGTACACCTCGGCCTCACGTCGCAGGATGTCTGGGACACCGCGACCGCGCTGCAGCTCCGCGACTCCGCGACGCTCCTCGAAGAGGACCTGCACGCCCTCCGCGAGGTGCTGGAGCGCCGCGCCGTCGAGTTCAAGGACACGCTCTGCATCGGCCGGACGCACGGCGTCCACGCGGAGCCGACGACGTTCGGGCTGAAGCTGGCGGGCTGGGTCGCGGAGATCCGGCGCGCGCAGGGGCGCCTCGCCGAGGCGAAGGCGCAGATCGCGTACGGCAAGATCAGCGGCGCCGTCGGCACGCACGCCACCGTGCCGCCCGATATCGAAGAGAAGGTCTGCATCAACCTCGGGCTCTCGGTCGAGCCGATCAGCACGCAGGTCGTGCCGCGCGACCGCCACGCCTACTTCGTCTCGACGCTGGCGATCATCGCCGCGGGGCTGGAGCGCATGGCGCAGGAGATCCGCCACCTGCAGCGCACAGAGGTGCTGGAGGCGGAGGAGCCGTTCGCCGAGGGTCAGACCGGCTCCAGCGCCATGCCCCACAAGCGCAACCCGGAGCTGTGCGAGCGCGTCTGCGGCCTCGCGCGCGTCGTGCGCGGCTACGCGCTGACGTCGTTCGAGAACGTGGCGCTCTGGCACGAGCGCGACATCTCGCACTCTTCGACGGAGCGCATCACGCTGCCGGATTCGTGCGGGCTGCTGGACTACATGCTCGACGTGTTCACCGGCATCATGCGCGGCCTGAACGTCTACCCGGAGAACATGCGCCGCAACCTGGAACTGACGCAGGGCCTCGTGTTCTCGCAGCGCGTCATGCTCGCGCTCATCGACACCGGCCTCTCGCGGCAGGACGCGTACGCCATCGTGCAGGGCAACTCCATGCGCGCCTGGAAGGAGCGCGTGCCCCTGCGCGGCCTGCTCGAAGCCGACGCCGACGCCGCATCGCGTCTCGATGCCACGAAGCTCGACGAGATCTTCGACTACAACGTCTACACGCGGCACGTCGACGACAGCTTCCGCCGCCTCGGGCTCGCGTGAACGCAGACCTGCGCGGCCGCCACGACCTGGGCGAGATCGTCGGCTACGCGTACCGGCTGTACGCGCGCAACTTCACGCCGCTGTTCCTCATCGCTGCCGTTACGATCCCGCTGCAGCTGCTAATCGGCGTGATCCAGCAGGGAAGCTCCGGCGACGAGGCGCAGGTTGCCGCATCGCTGCTCAACATACCCGCGGCGATCGTCGGCCTCATCGCGTCGGCGGCGCTGATCTTCGCCGTGCACGACGCCACCGGCGGCACGGCGCCCGACTTCAGCCGCTCGCTCGACGCCGCGTTCGAACGCTTCGGCGCCGTCTTCAAGACCAGCCTCCTCGCCGGCATCCTGGCGATCCTCGCGCTCGGCGCGGCGCCCGCGCTCGCGATCTACTGGCTCGTGAAGCGCGACGCCGCTGTCGACGGCCAGCGCAACTGGTGGTTCGCGCTCGTACCGGGTGTACTCGCCGTCTACCTGATCGTGCGCTGGGCGTTCATCCAGCAATCGGTCATGATCGAGGCGCGCCGCAACTGGGCCGCGCTCGACGAGAGCGCCGCCATCGTACGAGGCAGTTGGTGGCGCACGGTCGGCGTGCTGCTCGTCGTCGCGCTGATCCAGCTCGGCCCGCTGATGATGAGCAGCGCCGCCACGCTGCTGCCGCCGCTCGCGTCCGCGGCCATCACCAGCATTGTGTTCGCGCTCGTCATCCCGTTTCCTGTAACCGCACAGACGCTCCTGTACTACGACCTGAAAGCGAGAAAGCAACCCGATGTCAGTGCTGATCGACTCCCCGCTGCCGAACAGGACGTACCGCGGCAAGGTCCGTGACACGTACGACCTCGGTCCTGGCAGAGTCCTCGCCACTTCTCCTAGAAGCCACACCTGGGGGCTAGGGGTCGTCGGCCTCACGGCTAATCTTCGTCCCGCCGACGGTGGGAGACGCCCGAAATGAGATCTGTGGCGTCGATTCCCGCCGTATGAACTCAGTAGGAAGCGTCACTTCCTCCGGCGTCTCGTCGGGATCGTTGATGAGTGCAATCAAAATCCTAATGGCTTCAGTCGCCGCTGCGCGCCTATGCACCTGAATAGTAGACAAACGCGGACTCGTGAAGCGTGAGATATCAAGATCATCAAATCCAACTACTGAGACGTCGTCCGGAACTCGCAGTTGAGAGTCTTCGATCTGACGTATTGCACCGATGGCCACCAAGTCGTTGAATGCAAGTATGGCCTCCGGGAATTCTCTGAGTTCCAGCAGACGCTTGCATGCCGCGTATCCGAAGTCATAGCTGGCCGGCGCGCTTCCACTGATCTCGATAATCAGTCTGTAATCGAAGCATCCGGCTTTTTTCAGCGTCGATTCATAGGTAGCTTGTCGAACTCGATTGCTCAGCGAGGACGAGGGCCCCGCGAGGTAAGCGATACGCGTATGGCCCTGAGCTAGAAGCAGATCGAGTGCTTGGCGCTCCCCGTGCGCTTGGTCGAAATTTACAGTCGAAAGTCCTGGACGAGCCCGCATTGTTGAATTGATCGCAACCATCGGTCGATGAGTTCTCAGCAACGGCGCGAGTTCTATTTCTAGGATCCTAGGACTCAAAAGGACCACGCCTTCCGCGCGCCCTCTATCAAGGTCATCGATAACTGTCTGCTCGTCACGACGTTCACCGGTCGGCTCGATGCGAAGGGTATATCCGCTGCGCCCCGCGAGATCTTCCATCAGCTGATGGAACTCAGCGTAGAATGGGTGATTCATCAGTGGCGTGACGACACCAATGATCGGGAGGGTTCTCCCCAGTCGATCGTAGTTCAGCCGGTCCGCCGCAGCACGCACCTTCCGGGTCGTTGCGTTGCTGACGGTCCGGTCGCCGCGGAGTGCAAGAGAAGCCGTCTTCGCGGAGACGCCTGCCGCGCGAGCAACTGCGTTGATAGTCGTCCTGCGAGACTCCTGCATGGCTCACCCTTGCTACATCTGCACACACCCTCATCCGCACGCCCGGCACCAGCCGGTTCCCACAGCGGTGGGCAAGAACTACCGATCGGTACTCCGATCAATACCCGAACTACCATGGCCACGTATATTCGAGATGTGTATCGTACCGCTATCACAACCTGATCTCTAGAGGTACTACGACTTGAAAGCGAGAAGACAGGCCGATGTCAGTGTTGATCGACTCCCCGCTGCCGAACAGGACGTACCGCGGTAAGGTCCGCGATACATACGAGCTCGGCGACCGCATGCTCATCGTCGCGACGGACAGGCTGTCAGCGTTCGATGTCATCTTGCCGACGGGCATCCCCGATAAGGGCAAGGTGCTGAGCCAGATGTCGGCGTGGTGGTTCGAGCGCACCAGCCAGGTCGTCCCCAACCACTTCATCCGCCTCGCCGACGGCACCGCCGACGACGAGCTGCCGTTTGCGCTGCCGCCGGAGCTAGTCGGCCGCACGACGATCGCGCGCAAGGCGAAGCGCATCGACGTCGAGTGCATCGTGCGCGGCTACATGGCCGGCTCGGCGTGGGCGGAGTACGAGAAGTATGGCACGGTCAACGGCGTGCGCATGGAGAAGGGCATCGAGGAGGGTGGGCAGCTCTTCGAGCCGATGTTCACGCCGACGACGAAGGCGGAAGAGGGCCACGACGAGCCGATGACGCTTTCGGACCTGATGCAGGAGGTGGGACCGGAGGTGGCGCAGGTGCTGAAGCTGCGCAGCCTCGCCCTCTACAACTTCGCCGCCGCCTACGCCCGCGAGCGCGGCATCATCATCGCCGACACGAAGTTCGAATTCGGCTTCTACGACGGCGAGATCATCGTCATCGACGAGATCCTCACGCCCGACTCGAGCCGCTTCTGGGACGTGAACGATTACAAGGTCGGCCGTTCGCAGCCGAGCTTCGACAAGCAGTATGTCCGCGACTGGCTCACACAGTCTGGCTGGAACAAGGAGCCGCCCGCGCCCGAGCTTCCCGCCGACATCGTGCGGGGCACGTCGGAGCGCTACAAGGAAGCATTCCGCCGGCTGACGGGACGGGAGATCGTGTAGCGACGAGGGCAGGGCGCGCCGTGTCCGTACACTGGCGATCGTCCCATGGTCGTTCACCTCACCAGTCACCAGCCACCAGTCACCAGTCCACCAGCCCGCTACTTCTTCTCGATTTCGTCGAGGCGGCCGTACATCCCCTTCTCGATCGTCCCGTGGTTGATCACCATGAGTGCCATCAGCCCGACCGCCAGCACGATGCCGCCGGCCACGGCCAGCCACGCCATGTCGTCGCTTGCGGCGCCGATGCCCAGCAGAATCGCGCCCACGGCGGCGATGACCGGGGACGCCAGCGTCGGGCCATGACCAGCTTCGCCCTTCCGCACCCGCGGCGTTTGCACGTTTCGAGTCATTCCCCCTCCTTCACGAACTGCGCCGATTATGGCGCCGATCCTACCACACGTACGCGTGCACGGGGGCATCGGATCCGCCGATCTTGCGCAATGTCAACCAAATGGGCACGGCCGGCGTGTCGCCGGCCAGAAGGAGGTTTGATGTGCAAGAACGGAAGGCCCGCGCGCGGGCCTTCCGTTCTTCCGTTTTGCCTGGTCGGTGGCGCTAAGCGGAGACGTCCTTTACTTCGTCGATTTCCTCGATGACCTCATCGGTATCAGCGCTCTGGCCGCTGCGGGTGAGCAGCAGCGGGCGCTTGCGGTTGCGGATCGTGTCGCCGCTGACGATGCACTTCTTGATGTCGGTGCGCGACGGGATGTCGTACATCACCTCCATCAGCGTGTCTTCCATCACCGTGCGCAGGCCACGGGCGCCGGTCTTGTGGCGGATCGCTTCCTCGGCGCACGCGGTGAGGCCGTCCTCGGTGAACTGGAGCTCGACGCTGTCGAGGCCGAAGAAGCGCTGGAATTGGCGCACGAGTGCGTTCTTCGGCTCGGTGAGGATGCGCACCAGCGCGTCGACGTCGAGCGACTCCAGCGCCACGACCATCGGCAGGCGGCCGACGAATTCCGGGATCAGGCCGTACTGCAGCAGGTCGTCGTGTGTGACGTGCTTCATCAGCTCGTCGGTCTTCTTCTGGGAGTCGAGCGCCTTGTACTCGGCACCGAAGCCAAGCGAGCGCTTGTTGCGACCGAGGCGCTTCTCGGTGACCTTGTCCAGCCCCTCGAAGGCGCCGCCGCAGATGAAGAGGATGTTGGCCGTGTTGATCTGGATGAAATCCTGGTGCGGGTGTTTGCGCCCGCCCTGCGGCGGCACGTTTGCCGTCGTTCCCTCGATGATCTTCAGCAACGCCTGCTGCACGCCCTCGCCCGAGACGTCGCGCGTAATCGACGGGTTGTCAGACTTGCGGGAGATCTTGTCGATCTCGTCGATGTAGACGATGCCGCGCTCGGCGCGCTGCACGTCGAAGTCGGCGGCCTGGATGAGGTGCAGCAGGATGTTCTCGACATCCTCGCCGACGTAGCCGGCTTCGGTCAGCGCGGTCGCGTCGGCGATGGTGAACGGGACGTCGAGGATCTTCGCCAGCGTGCGGGCTAGCAGCGTCTTGCCGGAGCCCGTGGGGCCGAGCAGCAGGATGTTGCTCTTCTCCAACTCGACGTCGCTGTTCTGCGACCCGGCCGAGATGCGCTTGTAGTGGTTGTAGACGGCGACCGAGAGGACCTTCTTCGCCTGGTCCTGGCCGACGACGTACTCGCTGAGGTGATCGAAGATCTCTTTCGGCGGTGGCGTGCGCTGTCCGACGCCGACCTTCGTCTTCGCCGGCCCGGCCGCTTCCTCGTCGATGATCTCGCGGCACAACTCGACGCATTCATCGCAGATGTACACGGCACCGGGGCCTGCGATCAGGCGTTTGACCTGATCCTGGTTCTTGCCGCAGAAGGAGCAGTGGTACTGAACGCGCGTCGTCCGGCTGTTGGCCATGCTGTCCTGTCCCCCTAACGACTTCGCGCCCCCGCTGCGGCGGAGATGCATCCGGTGTGCCGATTCTACGCCAGTCGGGCCGATTTGTCAGCTTGACAGCGGGAATTGGCGTTTGAGCGGACGTTCTGTAGGTTTGTCGGGAATCTACGTACCCGTCTGAAGTGTCTAAACGACGGGTGATCCCTTATATAACGTCCCTTACGGGCCGCAGCGCCCGAATCGCCCCTCATCCCTCTCGCTTTGCAAGGATCTCGTCAATCATGCCGTACGCTTTTGCCTGTTCGGGGTTCATGTAGAAGTCGCGGTCGAAGTCCTTCCTGATCCGCTCATCGTCCTGCCCCGTGTGCTTGACAAGGATACCACGGATGATGTCGTTCTCTCGCAAGATCTCGCGCGCCTGGATCTCGATGTCCGCGGCCTGACCGCGCGCGCCGCCGAGCGCCTGGTGCATGTGAATCGTGGAGTTCGGCATGCAGTACCGCTTGCCAGGCGTGCCTGAGCAGAGCAGCACCGTGCCCATGCTGGCGGTCATGCCGACCGCATACGTCGCGATGTCCGGGCGCACGAGCTGCATCGTGTCGTAGATCGCCAGGCCCGCCGTGATCTGGCCACCCGGTGAGTGGATGTACAGGTTGATGTCCTTCTCCGGGTCCTCGCGCTCCAGGTAGAGGAGCTGGGCGATAATCAGGTTCGCGATCTGGTCATCGATGCCGGTCCCCAGGAAGATGATGCGCTCGCGCAGCAGCAGCGAGTAGATGTCGAAGGCGCGCTCGCCGCGCGCGCTGGTCTCAATGACTGACGGGATGATCATGCTTGGTGTCCTCTCGAAATCCATCTCACTCGCTGCGTGCGAGCGGCCACGCGGGGGTCTCCTTCGGCGACTCTGCGACCGCCCCTACTGGATCTGCTGTTCGACTGTCTCCGGTGCGTCCGGCGCCGCCGCCTTCTTCTTCGCCGCCTTCTTTGTTGGCTTCCCGGCGTTCGCCCCGGTCGCCGCGGCGACCCCGCCGTCCTGGGTCGCGATCTCCACGAGCCGGGCCAGCGTCTTGCGGGTCAGCAGGTTGCGGCGGATCGTATCGCGCCCGTTCTCGCTATCGAACAATTGCCGCAGCTGCGCGCCCTGCTCTCCGGCCGACGCCGTCATCTTGTCGATCTCCGCTTCGATCTCCTCCGCAGCGGCCTCTATATTCTCGGCGCCGGTGAGCTGCGACAACACCAGCGATCGCCTTAATCGGGTGTCGGCGATCGGCCGTAGCTCCTCGCGTACTTCCTCGGAGGTCTTCCCGATGGAAGCCAGGTAGCTCTCCATGTTGTGCTCGTCGCCCATCTGCCGGGCATGTTCGTGCACAAGGCGATCGACTTCGATGTCGAGCATCACCGGCGGGAACTCGATCGTCGCCCGCTCGACCAGCTGCGTGAGGATCTCGTCGTGGTAGCGGTTGTCGCGCTGCTGCTCCTCGGCCCTCTCGATGTCCGCGTGGATGCGTTGGCGCAGCGCGTCCACGGTCTCGAAGCCCTCGCCGACCGCTTTCGCAAATTCGTCGTTTAGCTCCGGCAGGATCTCTTCCTTCGTCTCTGTGATGTTCACGACGAAGTCGCACTGCTTCCCGGCGAACTTCTCGCTCTTCACCTCCTCCGGAACCGGCAGCGTGAACTGGACTGAATCGCCTTTCTTATGGCCCAGCAACGCCTCCTCGAACCCTGGAAAGAGCACGTCGCGGTCCTCGATCAGCTGGATCTCGACGTCCTTCTGGTCGACCATCTTCTCGGCTTCGACCGTGCCCAGCACGTCGATGCGCGCCACATCCTGCCATGCCAGCTCGCGCTCGATCGGCTCCAGCGTCGACGCCCGCTTGCGGAGCACCTGCAACGTGTCGTCGACGCGCGCGTCATCCACGAGGATCGGCTCGACCGGCACCCGGACCGACAGGTAGTCGCCGAGTTCCACGGTCGGCCGTACCGGGATCGTCGCCTTGACCACCAGCGGCTCCGTGGTCTCGACGACCAGGCGGGGCCGGGCGATGGCATCGATGGTCTCGTCGGCTTCGAGCGCCTCACGGTAGACGTCGGGCACGAGCACATCGAGCGCCTCGTCGAGCACGCGCTCCTCGCCAAAGTACGTCAGCACCATGTTCTTCGGCGCCTTGCCGGGCCGGAAGCCGGGCACCTTCGCCTTCGGGGCCAGCTTTCGCAGCGCCTTCTCGCGGGCCACATCGAGCCGCTCCGGCTCCACCTCGATGGTCATCAGTATCTGGGATTCGGGGAGCTTCTCTGTCGAGACTTTCAACCTGCTGCCAATCTCGGCGACGGGGCTGCGACCCTCGCTCTACAAGACGGACGGCCGCCGTGGCGACCGTTCGGAGGAGAGCCGTGAATCCGTCGTACCGCTGGAAGTATAACAAGCCGTGCTTTAGGGGCGATGCAGCGGGCCGCTCGTCGCGCGTTATGTCGCGCGGGAGGCACCTGCTTATTGCGCCTTCGAGGTGAAGACGTCGTTCAGCGCGTCACCGAGCAGGTTGAAGGCGAAGATCAGCGAGGCAACCACGCCGGCGGGTACGAGAAGCAGCTCTGGATGGTTTTCCAGCACGGACCGGCCTGCGCCGTCCGTGATCAGCGCGCCGAAGCTGGGGTGCGGCGGCCGAACGCCCACGCCCAGGAACGTGAGGCCGATCTCGGACAAGGCGATGGAGCCCAGCGACGCCGACGCGCCGACGATGACGAGTGGCATGATGTTAGGGAGGATGTGCTGGAACAGGATGCGCCGCGTGGATGCGCCGCTCGCCTCGGCGGCCAGGATGAACTCGGAGCCGCGGAGCATCAGCACCTGGGTGCGGACGAGGCGCGCGCCGCCGACCCAGCCAAACAGGGAGAGGACACCGAAAATCAAGAAGTAGTCGGCGAACCCGGATGACGTTAGCCCGTGATAGTGGATGACGTCTTCGAACCACGAGACGGCGTGCTCGAACCGCGGGCGCATGGTCGAGTTGATCAGCACCAGCATCGGCAACCCGGGCAGCGACGCAAGGATCTCGCCGGTGCGATTGATCAGCGCATCGGTGAATCCGCGCCGGTAGCCGGCGATCATGCCGAGCGCCACCGGCAGCAACACGAACCCCGTCGCGAAGGTAGCGGCGGTGACGATGACCGTCGTGCGCGCGGCGTAGATGGTCCGGCTCAGCGAGTCGCGGCCGTTGCGGTCCGTGCCGAGCGGATGGTGCAGGGACGGACCATCGAACGACAGATCGAGGTTCTGGCTCGTGTAGCTGTATGGTGCGATGACCGGGGCGAGGATGCCCGCGGCGTAGAACACGGCGATCACAACCAGGCAGATCACCGCGAGCTTGCGCCGCAACAGCCGGCGGAGCGAGCGCCGCGTAAGGCTTTCCCCGCGCACATGTTGCACGGCGGATCCTGGGTCGCGCAACGCCGCGTCGCTCACGCTCACTTCGAGTCCGGTCGACCGGCGCGGATGCGCGGGTCGATGATCACGAGCGCGATGTCGACGAGCAGGTTTGCCATCACGAAGGCCGCCGTTGTCATCAGCACGACCATCAGGATGATGTTGTAGTCTTGCGTCTGCACCGATTCGTAGACGAAGCGTCCGATGCCAGGGATGCCCAGCAGTGTCTCAGTGAAGAACGCACCCTCGATGAGACCGACGAGCGACAGCCCGACGACGGTCGTCATGACAGGGACCAGCGAGTTGCGCGCGACGTGCTGCGTGACGACCGTGAACTCGTCGAGCCCTTTGGCACGAGCGGTACGCACGAAGTCTTCGCCCAGCGTGCCGATCATGGTGGCCCGAGCAAGGCGCGCGATGCCTGCGATGCCCGGCAGCGTGAGCGCGACCGTGGGGATGATCATCGACTTCGAGAACAGGCCATCGAAGCCGCCTGCGGGCAGCCAGTGGAGCTTCGCGGCGAAGGCCAACACCAACATCGGCACCATCACGAGCACCGGGATCGACTGAAAGAGGAGAAACGAGCCGATTGCGAAGGGATCGAGCCAGGTGCCCTGCTTCACGGCGGCGAAGATGCCGACGGGGATGCCGATGAGAAACGTGAGGATGAACGCGTAGAGGCCGAGACGCACCGAGACCCATATCTTCGGACCGAGGACCTCGCCCATCGATCGGTCCCGATACCGGTAGCTCGGCCCGAAGTCGCCGTGCAGCACCACATCGCGAAGCCAGACGCCGTACTGCTGGATGTAGGGATCGTTCAGCCCGTACTTTTCGCGTACCCGATCGAACGCCTCCGAGTCGCGGTATTGGCCGGAGTAGACACTGATCGGATCGCCAGGCCCCCATCGCGTGATGTAGAACGTCGCGAAGGAGACGATCAGCAGCGTGACGGGGAGGAACAGCAGGCGGCGCAGGACGTAGGCTGCCAGACCATCCATGTCAGCGTCCTTCTTCGGCTTCCTGCCTCGCCTGCTCGCCGCCCGGCGTCCGCCCCGCTATCGGTTCACCTCGACGTCGCGGAAGCGCTCGATGACGGACGGTGTAAACTCGAAGTTCTTCACGTACGGCTTCACCAGCGCGTGCGTCGTGTCGAAGAACATGGGGATCCACGCGGCGTCATCGATGAGCTTCTTCTCTACCTCCTGGTATAACGCCAGGCGCTTCTCGGTGTCGCGCTCGATGCGCGCCGCTTCGAGCTTCAGGTCGACCTCCGGATCGCTGTAGCGCGAGTTGTTCTGCTTGCTCTTGCTGTAGAACAGCACGTCCAGCACGTCCTCCGGATCGGGGTAGTCCATGATCCAGCCAAGGTGGAACATCTGGTAGCGCCCCTGGTCGATGTCGCCGAAGAAGGTCGCCGCGTCGGCCTGCTGGATCTTCACTTCGACGCCGAGGTTGTCCTTCCAGAACTGAATGATCGCTTCTTCTGTCGGGCCGACCGTCGCGCCGGCGCCGCTTTCCGCAAGGGTGATGGGCGGCAGCTTGCCCGCGTACTTCGACTCGGCCAACAGCTTCTTCGCCGCTTCCGGGTCGTACTGCTTCGTCTTGTCGTCAGGCGTGTGGCCGGGGACACCCGGCGGCAGGATGCCGGTGGCGACCGGAATCGCGCCCTTCAGCACGACCTCGGCGATCTTCTTGCGGTCGACGGCCATGGCGAAGGCCTGTCGCACCTTCGGATCGTCGAACGGCGGGACGTTCGTGTTGAAGCCAATATAGTCGATCGACTGCCGCGGCGTCGTCACGTACTCGCTGTGCAGCTTGTCGCCCGGATCCTGGATGCGATCGAGGTCATCGAGTCCGACGCCCGTGATATCGATTTCACCATCTTCGTAGGCGACGAGCGACGAACCGCCCGACAGGTCGTAGCGGATGGTGTTGAGCTTCGGCGGTCCGAGGTGGCTGTTGGCGTACGCCTCCAGCACGATCCGCTCGCCGAGCTTCCACTCCTTCAGCTTGTACGGGCCCGTGCCGTTCGGCTTCTGCGTCCAGCGCTTCGGGTTGGACTGGATCTGCCGCTTATCGACGACGAATGCCGTCGGGTAGGTCAGCTTGTAGAGAAAGTACGGCTTCGAAGCGTCGAGCGTGATCGAGAACGTCGTGTCGTCGATGATCTTGAGCCCGCTGATCTCCTTGGCGCGTCCTCGCGAGACGTCCTTCGCGCCGACGATGTCGCCCAGGAAGTTCTCCGCGGTCACCGAGCCGGTGTCGGGATCGAGCGCACGCTCGAAGGAGTACTTGACGTCGTCGGCGCTGACCGGCCGCCCGTCCTGGAACGTCGCCTTCTTGTTCAGGTGGAAGGTGTAGGTCTTGCCGTCCGGGCTGATGTCATAACTCTCGGCGAGGTCGGGCTGGATCTTCAGGTCGCGATCCAGCCGTTCCAGCCCGGAGAAGATCTCGACGATGTACAGCGCGGATCCCGCGTCCTGCGCGACGGCCGGGTCGAGGAACAGCGGGTCGTCGCCGCGCAACCGCAACTCGCCGGTAGCCGCCTTGCCGGTGTCGCCCGATCCGGACGACGTTGTGCCTGATGCGGCCGGCGTGCCTGCATCCTGCGTCGCCGAGTCCTTCTTGTCGCTGCCGCCGCCGGCGACCACGACGATGAGGACAATCGCGAGGGCTATGATCCCCACAGCAGCGACGCCCAGAATGCCCAGCGTGAGCTTATTGCTCATCGATCCTCCCTCGCTTCCCTTTCGCCGCACTGCCAGAGTCTACGGATCATAGCAAAGGGAAGATTGACGGCACACGGCACGACGTCAGGTCGCTCGTAAGAGTTTACGCTGGCCGCGCTCTTGCGTGTGGCCGGGGAAACCCTACAAAGCGCACGGAGGAGGATCTGCGAAGCCATGCAGTGCGATAGCCCGTCCTCATAGGCGCTTCGCCAGGGGCGGGTCCGCGGTTCTGTCAATTCGCGCCGCTCTGATATGATTCCGTGCGTTCGCCCGGCATCCACGCACGCCTGTCGGACGAAGATACTTGTATGAGCGAACAGACCTCGCCGATGCACGATCCCTCGTCTACCGTCGAGGCGCAGGTTCGCGCTCCAGGCGCGCTCCCGAAGATCAACCTCAGCATCATCACGGCCGACACGGCGCGCGCGCTCACGGTTGCGGCGATGATCGGCATCCTGCTGATCGCCGCGTTCCTCCGGCTGACGCATGTCAACTGGGATGACAACGCGCATCTGCACCCCGACGAGCGATTCCTGACGCAGATCACCACGGATACGCGCGGGCCCAGCAGCATCGCGAATTACTTTGATACCGATACGTCCGCGGCGAACCCGTACAACATCAAGAAGGCCGACGGCACCAAGCAGCCGACGTTTGTCTACGGCACCCTGCCGCTGTTCCTGAACAAGTTCGTCGC
>JBBTPG010000078.1:13003-21110 GCA_038066315.1 Chloroflexota bacterium
CTACAACCGCAGCGGACGCGCGCTTTCAGCCATCTTCGACCTCGGCACGGTCCTCTTCATCTTCCTGCTGGGGCGTCAGCTCGCACATCGAAACGTCGGGTTGCTCGCGGCATTCCTGTACGCGCTCTCGGCGTTCCCGATCCAGAACGCACACTTCTTCGTCGTCGACCCGTTCGTGACGTTCTTTGCGACGTTCACGCTCTACTTCGCCGTGAAGTCGGCGAAGTACGGCAAGTGGCGCAACTTCGTCCTCGCCGGCACCGGTGCCGGCCTTGCCGCGGCATGCAAGATCACGGCCGTCTCACTGCTGCCCGTCGTCGTGCTGGCAGTCGGCGTGTACAGCTGGCCGGGCATCAAACCGTTTATCGCACCTCTGTGGGCCGGCGACAGACAGGAATACGCTGCCGCGCGCGACGGCGTCGCACTCGACAGGTCGGTCTTTACGCTTGTCTTCGGATCGCTCATCGTGTTACTCGCCGGCTTCGTGGCGTTCCGCATCGCCATGCCGTACGCGTTCAACTCGCCGAGCTTTGGAGACTTGCTCTCGGTGCGGATAGGACATGTCGGCCGCTTCCCGACGGTCTACCCCGACATTATGAACCAGCACTGGCTCGGCGATCAGGTCGGACAGCAGAAGCTGCTGAGCGGCGACGCGGCATTCCCGCCCAACGTTCAGTGGATCGGCCGATCGAAGTGGATCTGGCCCGCCCAGCAGATGGTGGCATGGGGCATGGGGCCCGCACTAGGCGTCACCGCATGGCTGGGGCTGCTGTTCACCATCGTCTACGCGATCAAGAAGCGGCAGGGCGTCTGGCTGGTGCCGGTGGCGTGGGTGCTGGGCTACTTCGGTTTCATGGGCGCGCAGTTTTCGCTGTACATGCGTTACTTTCTGCCGCTCTATCCCGCGCTCACGGTGTTGGCGGCCTTCCTGATGTACCGCGCCTGGGTGTGGGCATCGTCCGAGCGCCCGTTTGACGGGCTGGGCGGGTTGGGAGTGCGCCTGGCGCCGCTGCGGACCGCACTGCCCGTTGCCGTGCGCGCTGGCGTGATCACCATCGTCGTCTTCACGACGCTGATGGGGCTCGCGTTCTACAACATCTACCGCGAGCCCGTCACGCGCGCCGCGGCGTCGGTCTGGATCTACCAGAACGTGCCCGCCGGCTCCGTGATCGGCCACGAGCACTGGGACGACGAAGTGCCGACGTCGCAGCCGAAGGTACAGCAAGTGGCATACGGATCCGTTGTGTTCGAGAACTACAACGCTGACTCGCCGCAGCGGGTCGAGCAATTGCTCTCCGATATCGAGAAGGTCGATTACATCGCGCTGAGCAGCCGACGCTTATCGGGCAATATCCCGCGCATCCCGGCGCAGTGGCCTGTCACGTCCCGCTACTACCAAACACTCGAGACCGGCGAGCTCGGATTCGACAAGGTCGCGGAGTTCACGTCGTACCCGACGATCTTCGGCCACGAGCTCGACGACACGGGCGCGGAGGAATCGTACTCCGTCTACGACCATCCGAAGGTGACGATCTACAAGAAGACCGACCGCTACACGCCGGCCAAAGCGCGCGACGTGCTGCACGCGGACGCGTTCGTCCCAAGCATTAACGCGTTGCCGGGGGATGCGGCCCAGAACGGGCTGCTCTTCCGGCCCGACGTCCTTGCGACACAGCGGGCTGGCGGCACCTGGTCCGACATCTTCGACCCCGACAGCCTGATGAATCGGTATCCGCTGTTCTTCTGGCTGCTAGCGATGGAGCTGGCGGCCTTCGCGCTCGTGCCGCTCGCCATCGTCGGCTTCCGCGGCCTGCCCGACCGCGGTTTCCTGCTGACGAAGCCGCTCGGCATCCTCGGCCTGGCGTACCTGGTCTACGAACCGGCGAGCTTCGGCGTCTTCCACTTCGAGCGCCCCGTCATCGCTGGTACGCTCGCCCTGATGCTCGCCGTGGGCGCGGGCACCGCGTATCTCTGGCGCGCGGAAGTCCGCGCGTTCGTACGCGAGCGCTGGCGATTCTTGCTCCTGTGCGAAGGCGTGTTCCTGGCGGCATTCCTGTTCTCGTACTGGATCCGCTTGCAGAACCCTGACCTCTACCACCCGTACAACGGCGGCGAGAAGCCGATGGACTTCGCGTATCTGAACGGCGTCATCCGCACGACTGACCTCACGCAGGGGCCGATTGACCCGTGGAACGCCGGCGGTTACCTGAACTACTACTGGTTCGGGCAGTTCGTCGCCGCCACCATCACGAAGCTCACGGGCATCGTGCCTGAGGTCGCATACAACCTCATCGTGCCCATGTTCTTCGCCACGGCGGCGGCCGCCACATTCTCGCTGACGTACAACCTGGCGGAGTCGACGCGCCGGCTCATGCGGCGCCGGCCAGGGCGCCTGCCGATCAGCATGCGCGGCCCGATCATCGCCGGTATCGGCGCTATCTTCCTTGTGCTGATCGCCGGCAATTTGCGCGCCGTCGGCGTCCTCGAGGAGAACCTCAACAAGATCAGCCCGTGGCATACGGATGTGCCGCTGCTCGGCGGACTCGTGGCGACGATCGGCGGCTTCAAGGCCGTGATCTTCGGCGACGCCAGCTTCCACAAGCTGGTGTACACGTACGACTGGTGGGCGCCAAGCCGCGCGCTCAGCATCCTTCCCGGCCAGAGGAACACCGTCACACCGATCACGGAATTCCCGTTCTGGACCTTCCTCTTCGCGGACCTGCACGCCCACCTCTACGCGATCCCGTTCTCGATGACGGCGGCCGGCGTCGGACTGGGCGTCGTCCTCAACTTCTCGCGCCTCAACCCGGTCGGGGCCGCGGGCGAGCACGTCCGCGCCCGCGAGATCAGCAGTTGGGCGATGGTCTTCGTGTTGGCGCTGATCGTCGGGGCGCTGCGCTGGATCAACTCATGGGACTACCCGCCGTTTCTGTTACTGAGCGCTGCCGCCCTGATCATCGGCGAGCGCGCGAAAGAAGGCCGTTTCACGCTGCGCGCGCTTTCGATCGGCGTCATGAAGTCCGCGGTCATGGGCGTGCTGTCGTACGCGCTGTTCGCGAACATCGCGAAGAACTACAGCCAGGCGTATTCGAGCGTCGAGCGATCTGACCAGACGACAGCCCTTGCCGACTACCTCAGCCACTTCGGCATCCTGCTGTTCTTGATCACTGGTTTCGTGCTGTTCAACCTCAACCGCACGATTACGCGCACCAACTGGGTCCGCACGATCTTTTTCGGCGGCGCCCGGCGCAAGCAACCTCTCCAGACGCTGCCTGTGATGGCCGCGCTCGCCGTCGCCGCTGCCACGATGATCTGGGCAGGCACGTTCGAGCGGTGGGGCGTCATCGCGCTCGGCGGCGTCGGGCTCATCGCTGTCATCCTCGTCGCCGCGCGCGAGCTGCGCAGCCCTACGCCAACAGCGCCCGTGCTGCTCTTCGTGTACGCGATGCTCGCCCTGGGGCTGGGACTGTCCGCCGGCGTCGAGATGTTTACGCTCGAAGGCGACGTCGGCCGTATGAACACGGTGTTCAAGTTCTACCTGCATGTCTGGATGCTGTGGGGCGTCGTTGCCGCATTCGGCTTGTGGTACCTGTTCGCGGTGATGCGGCCGCAGGAAGCCTTCCTGCGGCGGGCGGGCGCGATCAACGCATCGATCGTGCAGGCGCCGCGATACGCGTTCGCTGCTACCGCTGTGCTGCTGCTCGCGCTCGCGCTGGTGTACCCGTACTTCGGCACGCGGGCGCGCATTCATGATCGCTTCAACCCCGCGCAGGGCAGCGGTAACGACGGCCTCGCCTTCCTCGACAAGGGCGGCCCCTACCGCACGCACTACGACGCAACCGGCATCGACGGCGAGCACAACATGGCGTACACGCGCGACGGCATCAACTGGATCCGTGAGCACGTGAAGGGCACGCCGACGATCATGGAGGCGAACGCCCCGTCGTACCGCAGCCTCGGCAATCGCGTCGCCATCTACACCGGCAATCCGGCGGTCTCAGGCTGGCAGTTCCACCAGGAGCAGCAGCGCGTGAAGTTCGGCCCGACGGTCGGCGCGCGACATCAGGACATCGCGCAGTTCTACTCGACCGAGGACGTCTCGGCCGCGCGCCTGATCCTGCGCAAGTACGGCGTCGAGTGGGTGATCGTCGGCGACGAGGAGCAGTTCAACTACCCGCCCGCCGGGCTGACGAAGTTCCACAACGGGCTCAACGGTTCGCTGGAGCTGGCCTATCAGAACCCGGGCATGCAGATCTGGCACGTGATTCCGGACGACGAACTTACTGTTTCGAGCGCGACGCCGCGATAACGCGATCCCTGGGCCCGCGCCGCGCTCACGCCGCCGGTATGCTGGCGGCGTGAGCCGCACGATCCTTCACGCCGACCTGGATGCCTTCTACGCATCCGTCGAACAGCTCGACAATCCGGAGCTGCGTGGCAAGCCGGTGGTCGTCGGCGGCGCGCCCGAGGGCCGCGGCGTAGTCGCCGCCGCGTCGTACGAAGCGCGCCGGTTCGGCGTGCGCTCCGCGATGCCGATGAGCCGCGCGCTGCGGCTCTGCCCCGACGCGGTCCGCGTTTCGCCCCGCTTCGAACGCTATGCGACGATCTCTCGCCGCGTGATGGCGATGTTTCGTGCGCTCACGCCGCTCGTCGAACCGCTCTCGCTCGACGAAGCGTTTCTCGACGTCACCGGCTGGGTGCGCGACGGCGCTGACCCGGAGCGGATCGCCCGCGAGCTCCGGGATGAGGTGCGGAAGGCGACGGGGCTCACGCTGTCGGTCGGCGTCGGCAGCAACAAGAGCGTCGCGAAGATCGCATCTGACCTCGAGAAGCCTTCCGGGCTCGTGGTCGTGCGACCGGGCGCAGAGGCCGCGTTCCTCGCGCCGATGCCGGCGCGCGCGCTCTGGGGCGTCGGGCCGAAGACTGAAGCGGTGCTGAAGCGCGCCGGCGTCCACACGATCGGCGACCTCGCGAGGCGCAGCTCAGCCGACGCGCGCCGGCTGCTGGGGTCGCAGGGCGAGTTCCTGCACGGCATGGCGAATGGCATCGACGATCGCGAAGTCATCATCGAGCACGAGCGGAAGTCCGTCGGCGCGGAGCGGACGTTCGCACGCGACCTGCCGGACGGCGCCGAGTTGCGCGGCGCGCTATCTGAGATCGCTGCCGAGGTGGCGCGCCGGCTGGGACAATCGCGAGTAGGGGCGCTCACCGTCGCGATCAAGCTGCGCTACGCCAACTTCCACACGATTACGCGGCAATCCAGCCTCAAGACTGCGACCGGCGATGCGGACGCTATCGTAGGCGTCGTCACGCAACTCCTCGACAACGTGGTCGCGCCGGGCGACGAATTTCGGCTGCTGGGCATCCAGTGCTCGCGGCTCGTGGAGTCTGGTGCGCAAGCGCAGTTATGGGATGGCGATGCGGAGAGCGCCTACGGCCCACAGGAGGATGCGCACAGCGGCTAACCGGCGGCGTCGAGCCGCGTCCGAGCGATCGCGGCGTACTCCGGCACGCTCTCGACCATGATCCACTCGCGCTGATGCTTCGCCGCGGCGACACCCAGCGTGCCCGCGCCGCCGAACGGGTCGAGCAGCAGCTCGCCCGGCTGCGACGCCAGCAGCACCGCGCGCTCGAGCAACGCCAGAGGCTTCTGCGACGGATGCTTGCCCGCGGCGCGTTCTTTCTTCGACGTCACGGGGAAGTCCCAGAGATTGCGCATCTGCTTGCCGCCGTTCATCTCCTTCGCGTCCCAGTAGTTGAACGTCCAGCCCGTCGCCTTCGCCGGCGTCCCGTTCACCGCCCAGATGATCTGCTCCGTGCTCTCCGTCAGCGTCCGCGCCGTGATGTTCGGCTGCGCGTTCGGCTTGAACCAGACGACCGAGTTGAGGATGCGCCGGTCCAGCACGTGCTGGAGGATGAAGCCGAGCTGGTAGATGTTGTGATACGTGCCGAACACCAGGATGTTGCCGTTCGGCTTCACTACGCGCGCAACTTCGCGCAGCCACGCGACGTTGAACGCGTAGAAGTCGTCCTTCGTGAACGTGTCCCACGCCTCGTCCATGGTCACGTGCGACGAGAACGCCCAGGCGAGGCCGGCCTTGCCCTTGCGTCCGCTGCCCGAGCCGATGTTGAACGGCGGATCAACGATGCAGTGGTCGATGCAGCCGTCCGGCCAGCCGCGCATGACTTCGAGGCAGTCGCCCGTGATGAGTTGGTTCGGTGCCGGCGCACCGCGCGTCAGCCGCAGCGGCGCCGGTATGATGCGCCGCTTCGGAGCGGCCGCTGCTGCCCTCTCGATGGGTTCGATCATGCGACCATTAGATCAGCGTTATGATCAGTGAGGTATAGGGGAAGTCCCGCGTTTTCACCCGCCAGCCCGGTGCGAGAGCGTAAGCTCCGACCCCGCTAGAATGGCGCCGCATGGTTCAGCAGCCTAAGACCCTCGCGGAGTTCATCGACGCCATTCGTGCGGGACTGGTTTGCGACCACTGCGGCAAGTACGTCGGCGGCCTCGCCCGGCAGCGATTCCGGCCCGCGCCGTACCCCGTCGCGCTTGACAAGATCGGCGCGGACGACGAAGCCGAAGCGCTGGTCGGCTTCGAGTGGCACATGGTGAACCTGCTCAGGCAGGGCAAATTCGTGATCCGGCACCCTCAGCGCGACGGAGCCTGCATCACATTTCGGGAGTGGGCGGAGGAGGACGATGACAATGGGGGCGACCACGATGCATTGGTCGAATAGGCGGTCGTGATTTGCGTAGCCTCCTTTCATTAGCCACTTCTATTGCCACCCTTTGAAATCGACAATATCCCGCATCCTCAGCTATAGAAGGCAAGAGAGCAGCGTTGTACAATACGAGTGGAGTCGTGCATGAACGCCCCTGATGGCAAGGATGACCGCCCGGCGCCCCCTGCTCGCGAAGTGCGCCTGGGCGATTCCGAGTGCCCGCGGTGCCGTAAGCATTTCACGGCAAGTTACTGGAGCGGTGGGGTGATGGTTCAGGCGAGATGTCTGAGTTGCGACCTCAAATGGCCCCTGCCGGACGTCGTCTGACGCCCTGCGGCCTGACCGCCGCGAAGCCCAGGCTCGGTCAACGAAGATGAAGATGCTGACGGTGCGGTGCCTCGGAAATGCGCACGTGTATAGACGAACGGTTGAATACTGGGTGACAAATGGTTAAGCAGAAAGAACGAGCCCGCGAGCGAGACCGCGACGACGTGATCGGCATCGTCCATGGGGACGAGGTCGAAGCGCCGCGCGGGCGCACGGCACCGGCAGCGAAGGCGGAAGCCGAGGAGCCGTTGGGCGAAACGCCCGACTCCGTCGAGCTGTATCTCAACGAGATCGCGCGCTACAAGCTGCTGCGGCCGGACGAAGAGGTTTCGCTGGCGAAGCAGATCGAGAACGGCCGTATCCTCGACGAATTGAGCGACGCGTTCATGGAGGAGCATCTGACGGTACCCTCCATCGAACAGCTCACCGTCTGTCTGCTTCAAGAACTGCTTGACGATATTGCGCTGGCGCGCAGATCGAAGGCGCTGAAGGGCTTTCCCCAACGTGCCGCACTCACCGACCAGCTCAACTTTGAGCCGATGCGGGAGGCCATCCAGGACAAGCTCGATGAAGCATTCGAGGAGCAGGTCGCCGCTTCGACGAAGCGCAACGCTTCGCAAGTGCGCACGATGCTCATCACGCTCGCGGTGGCGCAGCGCATCTTCCCCGACACGTCGTACAAAGCGCTCGAAGAAGCGCTGACGATCGTGAAGAACGGCACCACAAGGACGACGGACCGCTCGCTCGCCGCCCGGCTCAAGGTGCTGGTGCCGCACGTCCGCACGGCGCGAGAGATCGCGCAGCGCGCCGAAGAGCACATGGTGAACGCAAACCTGCGCCTCGTCGTCAGCGTGGCGAAGAAGTACGCGGGCCGCGGCATGCCGCTGATGGACCTGATCCAGGAGGGCAACGGCGGCCTTATGCGGGCCGTCGAGAAGTTCGAGCACCGGCGGGGCTTCCGGTTCAGCACGTACGCGACGTGGTGGATTCGTCAGGCCGTCGGCCGTGCCATCGCCGATAAGGGGCGGACGATCCGGCTGCCCATCCACATCAC
>JBBTPG010000079.1:0-1717 GCA_038066315.1 Chloroflexota bacterium
CTCGCCTGCAAGTCCGGCGATCGAAGAGTCGCCGTAGGAGACAGCCGGACCGACGTGAAAAGCGCTACGCGAGAACGCGAAAGAGCGGCCGAAGGGCCGCTCTGTGGTGTCTGGTAGCAGCGGTTGGAATCGAACCAACGACCTACCGATTATGAGCCGGTTGCTCTAGCCTCTGAGCTACGCTGCCGTGGACGCCGGCGCATCCGAGTGAAGGGGAAAATGGTGCGCTTGGCGGGACTCGAACCCACGACCTCTACCTCCGCAGGGTAGCGCTCTATCCACTGAGCTACAAGCGCGCGCGTACTGCGCCGATGCGGATCTGGATGGTGCCGAGGGCGGGATTTGAACCCGCACGCCCTTGCGGACACTACGCCCTGAACGTAGCGCGTCTGCCGTTCCGCCACCTCGGCGTGGGCCGTCCGCGACAGCTTGGGGATTGTAGCAGGGGGACCGATCGCCTACAAGCGAGCGGCCCTGGTCGCTGGCGCGAAGTGAAATGATGGTGGGCGGTACAGGACTCGAACCTGTGACCTCTTCCGTGTGAAGGAAGCGCTCTACCAGCTGAGCCAACCGCCCTCGGACGCGCGCACGACGCGTGGCCGTGGCATTCTATCAGCGCGGCCGTACGCCCTCAAGCACGCCGCATCGCGCGCCTCGTGCGCTTGCCGCGCGGCGAACGCCGCTCCTACACTGCGAGCGATGATGCATCGTCCCGCCGCGCCCGCGCTCGCCATCGTGGCGCTGTCTGCCATCGCGGCGGCGCTTGCCGGATGCGGCGGCGGGGGAGGCGGCTCGAAGACCGCGACGCCGGCGCGATCGCCGTCGGGCAGCGTCACCGCGCTCGCGACGTCCGGCGCCACGGCCACGCCGTCGCTCGGGATCCGCACGCTCGACCTCTCGAAGGTGGCCGATGTGCGGTCCGTCGCCGCGTCGACCGGCGGCCAGTTCTTGCAGACGAGCGTCATCTATGCCGATCTCACTAGTGACGGCGTTGACGAAGCGGTCGTGCCGATCAGTTCGGGCGGCACGCTCGGCGACCTCGCGTTCCTGGTGCTGGCGCCGGCCGGGGACGGTACGCGCACGCTGTTGAAGGAAACGCCCGCGGGCGGGTCCGGCGGCCTCGCAGTGAACGTGGTCGACGGACAGGTCGTGATGACGCAGCCGGTCTATGGGCCCGATGACCCGCAGTGTTGTCCCGGCGCTCTGCGAAAGACGACGTACGCCTGGGACGGGGCAGCGTTCGCCGTACAGTCGGTGAAGACGGAAGCGAACCCCGCCGGCGGCGGCAAGAAGACGCCGTCCGTGCTGCCGACAATCGTCAGGCCGCCGGGCGCGCCGGTCGAGCCGTAGCGAGAGGAACACCGTGGCAAGTCCGATCGGACACGCATTGATAGGCGCGGCGCTCGCGCGGCGCCTGGGCATGACGTCGAACGCGGGCATGGCGGCAGCGGTGGTGGCGGCGGGGCTGCCGGACGCCGACGTGTTCGCCGGCATGGCGCTGCACCGCGACCCGTGGAAGCTGCACGTCCACGGCCAGGGGACGCACACGCTGGGCTTTGCGTTGACCAGCGGCATGCTGGCCGGCTTCGGCGGCCTCGTGAGCGCGGGCAGCGCGGAGGGTGAGCGCGATCTCATCGCCGATGCGCTGGCGGGCGCGGTGCTCGTCGGCTCGCACATCCTGCTCGATGCGATGCCGCTGCCGTACTTGAAGATGCGC
>JBBTPG010000080.1:0-3181 GCA_038066315.1 Chloroflexota bacterium
CCACATTGCCCTGCTAGAACACCAGCACGCCGCCGTCGATGGGGTATGCCTGGCCGGTGATAAACGACGCCTCATCGGAGCAGAGGTACAGCGCGAGCGCGGCGACCTCCTCCGGCTCGGCCATGCGGCCGATCGGCTGGTACTCCGACAGCACCTTGAACATCTCGTCTTCGCGGCCCGGGTAGGTGTTGCGCAGATAGCCGTCGACGAACGGCGTGTGCACACGCGCCGGGCAGACGCAGTTGCAGCGTATGCCCTGCTTGATGTAGTCGACGGCGATCGAGCGCGTCATCGCCAGCACGGCGCCCTTGCTCATCGAGTAAGCGAAGCGGTCCTCGAGGCCGATCAGCGACGCGATCGACGCGAGGTTGAGGATGACGCCGCCGCCGCGGTGGATCATCTTCGGGATGGCGGCCTGGGAGCAGAGGTAGACGCCCTTCACGTTGACGCTGTAGATGCGGTCGAGGTCCGCCTCGGTGGTGGTCTCGACCGTGCCGATATGGGCGATGCCTGCGTTGTTTACGAGAATGTCGATGCGTCCGGCGTGGGTGTATACGCCGTCGAACGCCGCCAGCACTGACGCCGCATTCGACACGTCGCACGCGACGAGATCGGCTGTGCCGCCTTCGCCGCGGATGCGGGCAACTGTCCCGGTGCCCGCGTCTTCGTTCAGTTCGAGCACGTACACGCGCGCGCCCTGCTTCGCGAACGTCGTCGCGATCGCCTGTCCGATGCCCGATCCGGCGCCGGTCACGGCTGCGATCTTCCCGTCGAGTCGAAACACGTGAAGCCTCCGAGGATACGCTGTTACGGCAGCGGCTTGTCGGCGAAGTCGATGGCGATCACCGTCGCGTTCGCGTCAATGCTCGCCTCCGGCACGGCGATCGTGATCTCGCCGAGCGGGTCCGGGTTCAGAAACTGGTCGATGAGCGACGTGCGCGTTGTGAATGCGAGCGTCGTGCCGTTGGAAAGCGCCGTCACCGCCTTCACGCGCTTGGTGCGCACGCCACGCACCGAGATGGCGTCGTACGGGCGCGAGAGCAGGTGTACGTAGACGCGGCCGTCGCGCTGTGTCGACGGGCCGTAGTGCTGCCAGGGCTCCAGCCCCGGCGTCGTGCCGACGATGCTTTCGCCGTTGCGCGCCATCCACCCCTCGATGACCGCGAGCCGCTCCGTGAACTCCGGCTGCAGGCCGCCGTCCGCCATCGGGCCGACGTTGAGCAACAGGTTGCCGCCCTTGCCCGCGACCTCGCACAGCGTGTGGATGATCTTTCTCGCCGACTTGAAGTCGCGGTCGGCGGGGCAGTATCCCCAGGTCTCGTTGATCGTCAAGCACGTTTCCCACGGGCCGGGGGCCGGCTGCGCCGGGACGAACTGCTCCGGCGTCACGTAGTCGCCGACGCCCGGCAGCCGGTCGTTGATCAGGATCGTCGGTTGAAGCTCGCGGATCATCGCCTCCAGCTCCTTCGAGCGCCACTGCACCGTCGAGCGCTCCCAGCCGCCGTCGAACCAGATGACGTCGATCTTGCCGTAGTTGGTCAACAGCTCGCGGATCTGCGCGAACATCACGCCGGTAAAGCGCGCCCACGCCTCGGGCTGCGGCTGCTTCCACTTGCCGAAGACGTACGGCTGGTCGGCGTCCGTGGTGGCTGGATAATCCGTGTGGTGCCAGTCGATCAGCGAGAAGTAGACGCCGATGCGGATGCCCTCGGCGCGCATCGCATCGACGAACCCGCGGAAGATGTCGCGCCCGTACGGCGAGTGCATCACGCCATAGTCGGACGTTTCGGTGTCGTACATCGCATAGCCGTCGTGGTGCTTCGTCGTGAACACGGCGTACGTCATGCCGGCGCGTTTCGCCATGCGCGCCCACTCACCGGGGTCGTAGCGCCGCGGGTCGAACGTGGCCGCACTCGCGTGGTACTGCTCGACAGGCATGGCGCGAGTGTAGGGCGTCGTAAACGCGCCGCCGACGAGCGGCCACGACAACTCGACGCCCTGCTGGCTGCAGTGGCTCCAGTGTACGAACATGCCGAAGCGCGCGGTATCGAACCAGGATGTCATCGCGTTATCGTAGCGCGTCCGCGGCCACGCACCAGCCCGCTACGGCTCGTCGATCACGGGGTTCTCGAGCACGCCGAGGCCGCTGATCTCGACCCGCACGACATCGCCGGCTTTCATGAACTGCGGCGGTTTGCGCGCAACGCCGACGCCGGCCGGCGTGCCTGTGAACACGACATCGCCCGGCTCCAGCGTGAACGCCGCTGACAAGTACTCGATGATCGCGCCGACGCCGAAGATCAAGTGCTTCGTGTTCGAGTTCTGCACGAGTTCGTCGTTGACCCACGTCTTCACGTCGAGATTGTTGACGTCGAGGATCTCGTCCGGCGTCACCAGCCAGGGCCCGATCGGCCCGTGCGTATCGAAGCCCTTGCCCATCATCCACGTGGGCGAGTGGAACTGCCAGTCGCGCACCGAGAGGTCGTTACCGTTACAGAACCCGGCGACATACGACATCGCGTCCGCTTCGGCGATGTGGCGTCCGCGCGTTCCGATCACGAAGCACAACTCGCCCTCCCAGTCGAGCGCGCCGCTCACCTTCGGGCGATGCGCCGGCATGCCGGGCCCCGTGATGCACGTCGGCATCTTCGCGAAGACGACCGGCCGCTTTGGGATCTCGGCGTTGGTCTCCTCCGCGTGGTCGCGGTAGTTGAGCCCGATCGCCAGCACCTTCCCCGGCCGCGGCACCGGCGCTTCGAGGCGCGTCCCTGGCGCCTCGAGCGAGAAGACGACGCCTGTCGCCGACGCGCCCGCGTTGCCTGCCGCGCGCGCTGCCTCGATCGCCGTCCGTGCAGCCTGCATCGCCTCGCCGCCCGCGTTCAGGAACGCGATCATATCGGCGGGCAGCTTGCCGCCGCTCGCGCGACTCAGATCGACGATCGTCTTCTCGTCGAGCATCGCACCGAGTCGCGTATCGCTTCCGCTGGTATAGGTCACGAGTTTCATCTCTGCTCCATGTCTAACCCTCTCCACACCGTGGAGAGGGTGGTCGCCGCAGGCGACGGGTGAGGTGCCGCGGAGCGGGCTACTTCGCCGGGTGGCTCCCCGCCATCAACTCCGCCAGGTCATCCGGCCGCAGGAACGACGCGGGTGGCGGCGGTCCCCACGAGTAAAGCGAGCG
>JBBTPG010000081.1:0-1512 GCA_038066315.1 Chloroflexota bacterium
CGCACCCACGCGGAACTTGGAGTATGGCGCGTAAGCGTTCTTTGCAGCTTGTTTTGCCGCTCCTAGCAGGTCGTCTCGATCACTACTTGCCATCACTCTATCCCCCCAATAGCGCCAAGAGGGGTCCCGCTCTAAGAACGCGACCCCTCAAATGTCTGCGGTCTTGCGCGCCGAAACCTAGATCGCCAGCTCCGCCGCGACGAGCTCGCGGTGGTAGTCGCTGTCGCCCCAGGCCAGCTCCGACGCCTTCTGGCGGCGGAAGTAGAGCTGGACCTTGTAGTCCTTCGTGAAGCCGATGCCGCCGTGGATCTGCTGGCCGTGCGCGACGACGCGGCGTGTCGCCTCGCTGCACCACGCCTTCGCCATGTGCACGTTGATGTCGGCGTCCGCCTCGTCCTGGTCCACCGACCACGCCGCGCGGTACATGATGAAGCGCGCGCCGTCGACGTCCGTCACCATGTCGGCGGCCTTGTGCTGGATCGCCTGGAACGAGCCGATCGGCCGGCCGAACTGGATGCGGTCCTTCGCGTACTGGACGCTGACCTCGAAGTCCATCTGCGCCAGGCCGACGAGGTACGCGCATTCGAGCACGGTGGCCTTGCGCTGGATCTTCTTCAGCGTGGCCGCGCCGCCCGGGATGACGTTCGCCTTCGGCACGCGCACGTTCTCGAACTTCACTTCGGCCTGCTTGTCGGCGGCGATGGTCTTGAGCTGCGTCTGGCTGATGCCGGACGACTTCGCGTCGACGATCACCAGCGTGATGCCGTCATCGCCCTTCGTGCCGGGCTTGCGGCCGACCACCGTGAAGAAGTCGGCGACGTTCGCGTCGCGGATGAAGAGCTTCGTGCCGTTGAGCACGACGTCGCCGCCGTCCTCCTTCACCTCGAGCGCCACGCCCTCGGTGTCGAAACGCGCCGACGGCTCCGTGTAGGCGAGCGTCCAGATGGCGTTGCCGCTGCCGATCTGGGGCAGGTACTGCTTCTTCTGGTCGTCGGTGCCACCCTCGAGCAGCGGCACCACGCCGCCGACCTGCGTCGAGATGAAGGGACCCGGCACCAGCGCGCGGCCGAACTCCTCGATGAGGATGATCAGGTCGAGGTAGCCGAAGCCTGCCCCGCCGTAGTTGTCCGGGATCAGCAGGCCCTGCCAGCCCTGCTCGGCCATCTTCTTCCAGAGGTCGGGCGAGTAGCCCTTCTCGTCCTCTTCCATCGCGCGGACGAGCGTCTCCGGGCACTCCTTCTCCAGGAAGTCGCGCGCGGCGTTCTTCAACAGCTCTTGTTCTTCGGACAGACCCAGGTCCATGGTGCGTTCCCCTTTCGCTTTCGGCTCTCGATTATGCGATTGATCCGCCTTAGGCGGAAGTGATCCCTGTGTTTGTCGCCGGGAGGCCGGAGATCGGAGGCCGGAGACGACGTTGCGCGATTCCGATATCTGCCCTCTGACTTCTCAGCTACGCGCTCACGTCCCCATCCAACCGGCTCGCTTCCTCGGCGAGTTCGGCCTGCTCCTGGT
>JBBTPG010000081.1:1612-3213 GCA_038066315.1 Chloroflexota bacterium
CTCACGTCCCCATCCAACCGGCTCGCTTCCTCGGCGAGTTCGGCCTGCTCCTGGTTGTGCAGGATGCGCGCCCACGCCGGCCACACCAGGAAGATGGCCGCGCAGATGACCGCCGGCCACGCCGACCAGAACAGGTACTCGCTGCGAAACGCGTGCCCTTTCGTCAGCACGTGCTCGTCGAGACACGCCTGCGCGGCGTCCTTGATCTCGGATTGCGGCACGTCCTTCTCGTCGATGCCGCGCGCCTTCGCGATCTCCTGCTTGAAGTCGGCGCAGTCGTTGTGCGTCGCCCCCGTCGCGATCGCCCCCGTCGCGTACAGCAGCGAGCCCGCGCCCAGCGCCACGCCGTAGATGCCGATGGCGATCGCCAGCGCCACGCCGATGCGTTTCATGTTCGAGAGAACCCAGAACTAAGAACCAAGAACCTTACCGCCCTGTACATCTCACTAACCTCTCGGCAGACCTAATCCGCGCTGCGCGATGACGCCGCGCTGAATCTCGCTCGTGCCGCCGGCGAGCGTCGAGCCGATGGCGATGCGGTACATCGCGTCGAGCCGGCCGCCGAGCGGCGCGTATGACGATCCCTCACGCAACTGGCCGTACAGCCCGCCGAGCTTCACGGCCGTGCGCGAGAGGCGCTGCGCCAGCTCCGAGGCGAACAGCTTCGTGATCGACGCCTCCTGGTTCGGCACGATGCCCTTTGCCTGCATCGTCACGACGCGATACGAGAAGACGATCGCGATCTCGGCTTCGATCGCGCGGTCAGCCAGCTCGTACCGCACGGACTCGAGGCCTGCGTCGTCGCGCACGCCCGTGCGTCCGCGCACAAAGTCCGCGAGCTCGCGGACGATCCGCTGTAGGCCAACGGCGTTGATGATGCCGGAGCGTTCGAAGTCAAGCGTCGTCGTCGCGACGTACCAGCCGCGGTTCAGCTCGCCGAGCAGGTCGCTTTTCGGCACGCGCACGTTGTCGAAGAACACCTCGTTAAAGCTCGCCGTGTCCGCCATGTTCGTCAGCGGCCGGATCGTGATGCCGGGCGACTTCATGTTCAGCAGGAAGTAGCTGATGCCCTTGTGCTTCGGCGCTTCGGTGTCCGTCCGCGCGAGCAGCATCATGCGCTGCGAACGATGCGCGCCCGACGTCCAGATCTTCTGGCCGTTGATGATGTAGTCGTCGCCGTCCGCCACGGCGCGCGTCTGCAACGCGGCGAGGTCCGACCCCGCGCCCGGCTCGCTGAAGCCCTGACACCAGAAGTTCTCGCCGGAGAGGATGCCCGAGAGGTGCTCTCGCTGCTGCTCCTCCGTGCCGTGCACAATGATCGTCGGGCCGGCGAGGCCGATGGCGAGGAAGTTCGGGCGCGGCGCGGCGGCGCGCGCGACCTCCTCGTTGAAGATGAACTGCTGCATCACGGAGAGCCCGGCGCCGCCGAACGCCTTCGGCCACGCCGGCGCAACCCAGCCGCGCTTCGCGAGCGTGCGCAGCCAATCGCGCTCGCGCTCGTCCTCGCCCAGGCCGACGCCGAGGATCGCGTCGTCGGACGCGCGCAGGTCTTTCGGGAGTTCATCGCGCAGGAAGTCTCGTACTTCCTGGCGGAACGCTGC
>JBBTPG010000081.1:3313-8031 GCA_038066315.1 Chloroflexota bacterium
GGTCTTTCGGGAGTTCATCGCGCAGGAAGTCTCGTACTTCCTGGCGGAACGCTGCATCTTCAGGGCTGTCTCGAAACTCCATTATGACCCTTTCTCTGGACCACCCGAAGATTGAGGATGGACGATAGAGGATGGACGGTCGTAAGTCCGCCAATTCGCGTTCAACCGGACGAGTTGGCCACCGAGAATACCGTACTCCTCGATCAGCGCTATGACCGTTTCGAGTGCGCCGTATGACAGCTCGCGAGCGGTTTCAAGATGGGCTTCCATCTCGTTCGCGGAACCTAGAGCACGCCGCAGGTAGTTCTTGAATTCGCGCTCCGACTGACGAAGTCCCCAGCCCTCAGCGATCAGCGCGCCGACGGATTTCGACGCCCTCCGCGTTTGATCGGTGAGCCCGAACTTCTCGTGTTCGGGAAACGACACGACGAGTTGATGCACAGAGCGCATGGCACTCTGTGCCCTGACGTAGACATCAAGGTCACGGAAGCTCTTCAGCGGCCGCCGCGCCGGCGCCGGATCTATCTTCAATCGTCCATCTTCCATCTTCACGTCGTCCTCGACGGTCACTGTCTCGGCAACCCCAGCCCGCGCTGCGCGATGATGTTGCGCTGGATCTCCGTCGTGCCGCCGGCGATCGCGGAACCGACCGTCGCGACGTACGACTTCGCGAAGCGGCCGCGCAGCTTCGCCCACGGGCCGTCGCCCCAGAGCCCGCCGTACAGCCCCATGATACCGAGGCCGACGCGCGCCTGCCGCTGCACGTAGTCCGTGTTGAAGACCTTGATGATCGACGCCTCGTAGTTCGGCACCAGCCCACGCGACTGCATGCTGACGACGCGGTACGACAGCATCCGCGCGACGTCGAGCGAGACCCAGAGGTCAGCGATCGCGTGCCGCACCATCGGCTTGTCCCACAGCGCCGCGCCCGTGCCGGCGTCGTGCTCGCTCTTCGCGAACCGCGTCAGATCTTCGAGCGTCCGCTGCGACTGCGCCGTCCCCGTCAGCGACGACCGCTCGAAGTCGAGCGTCGTCGTCGCGATGTACCAGCCGCGGTTCTCCTCGCCCAGCAGGCCCGATTTCGGGATGCGGACGTTGTCGAAGAAGACCTCGTTGAAGCCCTCGCCGTTCGCCATGTTGATCAGCGGCCGCACGCTGACGCCGGGCGTCTTCATGTCCATGAGGAAGTAGCTGATGCCGCGGTGCTTCGGCGCGTCCGGGTCCGTCCGCGCCAGCACGAACATCCAATCGGCGTAGTGCGCCTGGCTCGTCCAGATCTTCTGGCCGTTGATGATGTACTCGTCGCCGTCCTTCACCGCGCGCGTCTGCAGCGACGCCAGGTCGGAGCCGGAGTTGGGCTCGCTGTAGCCCTGGCACCACACCACCTCTCCCGACGTGATGCCCGGCAGGTGCTGCGCCTTCTGCTCGTCGCTGCCGTAGAGGATGACCGTCGGGCCCAGATAGCCGACGGCCGCCGTGTTGACGATCGGCGCGCGGGCGTAGCCCATCGCCTCGTTGTAGATCACCTGGTCCCAGTGCGAGAGCTCGAGCCCGCCGTACTGCTTCGGCCACGCCGGCGCGATCCAGCGTTTCGGCGCCAGCTTCTTCAGGAACTGACGCCCGAACTCGTACGATTCGTCATCGATGGCGTTGTCGGCGCCCTCCCAGTCCGGCGGCAGCGCGTCTTTCAGGAACGCATCGACCTCGGCGCGGAAGGCTTCTTGTTCGGGGGTAAATGTGAATCGCATCGTCGACTCCGATGTTCGATGTTAGATGTTCGATGTTGGTAACCTCTAACATCGAACATCCGCCCGAATGGGGCCTAGTCCCGCGGCAGGCCCAGGCCGCGCTGGGCGATGATGTTCCGCTGGATCTCCGACGTGCCGCCCTCGATCGTGTAGGCGGCGGAGCGGAGGAACACGCCGAGCCAGCGGCCCTTCATCGGCGCTTCATCGCCGCGGAGCTGGCCGTACAGACCCAGGATGTGGACCGCCGACTTGGCGATGCGCTGGTTCAGCTCCGTCGAGAACAGCTTCAGCGACGACGCCTCGTAGTTCGGGATGAGCCCGCGCGACTGCATCGACGCCACGCGGTACGAGAGCATGCGGGCGACCTCGGTCTCGATCATACGGTCCGACAGCTCGTAGCGCAGCATCGGGTTCGTCTTCAGCGTGCTCGTCGGGTCGCCCGCGTGCTCCTTCGCGTACGCGATCAGCTCTTCGACGTGCTGCTTCATGCCCGTCGCCGAGCCGATGCTCGAGCGCTCGAAGTCCAGCGTCGTGACGGCGGAGTACCAGCCGCGGTTCTCCTCGCCGATGACGTTGTCCTTCGGGATGCGGACGTTGTCGAAGAAGACCTCATTGAACTCGTGGCTGTTGCCCAGGTTGTACAGCGGCCGCACCTCGACGCCCGGCGACTTCATGTCGAGGATGAAGTACGTGATGCCGCGGTGCTTCGGCGCGTCGGGGTCCGTGCGCGTCAGCAGGATCATGTAGCGGGCCATGTGGGCGAGCGTCGTCCAGATCTTCTGGCCGTTGATCACATAGTCGTCGCCGTCGCGCACCGCGCGCGTCTGCAGCGACGCGAGGTCGGAGCCGGCGCCCGGCTCGCTGTAGCCCTGACACCAGATGTCGTCGCCGGCGAGCATGCCGGGCAGGTACTTCTTGCGCTGGTCCTCGGTGCCGTGCACGATCAGCGTCGGGCCGGCCATGCCCAGGCCGATGATCATGTGCATCGGGCGCGGCGCTTTGTTCAGCGCCATCTCTTCATTGAAGATGAACTGCTCGACGGTGCTCATGCTGGCGCCGCCGTACTCTTTCGGCCACGCCGGTGCGATCCAGCCCTTCTTGCCGAGCTTGTGGAACCACTCCTGGTTCGCCTGCCAGCCGACCACAAGCGCTTCCTCCGCCGACATCCCCGCCTGCGACTTCGGAGCCTCGGACTGGATGAACGTCCGGACCTCTTTGCGAAATGCTGCTTCTTCTGGCGTGTCGTCAAAGTTCATGTCTGGTCTCCTAGTCGCTAGTCACTGGTCGCTGGTGGCGTCGTCTTTCGATCGCCAGTACTGAACAAGTCGAGTCAACTGCTTGCCAACAATCGTGTATTCGTCGATGTAGTAGGTGCGCTCCTCCGCGGTGACATACTCCAGTTCGTGTGCGACTTCAAAGTGTGCACTTCCATTTCGTTCGCAGATCCCAGGCTGAACGCGAGGAACTTGCAGAACTCCTTCGTCGATGCCCTCCGAGCGTAGCCTTCCGCTATGTTCGTTGGAACCGACTTGCACGCTCGTCGCATCTGATTCGCGAGATCGTACTTCTCGTAGTCTGGAAACTTCAATACCAACTGATGAACAGGCTTCAACAGCCCGTACGCCCGCTGATACACCTCCAGGTCTCGGTACCCCTTCGGCGAATCGCTCAATGCTCCCTCGAACCCCCTTACCAGCGACTAGAGACCAGCGACCGAACGACCAACGACTAATCCCGCGGCAACCCAAGCCCCCGCGTGGCGATGATGTTGCGCTGGATCTCCGACGTCCCGCCGGCGATCGTCGATGCCAGCGACGTCATGTACGAGCTCTCGTAGCGGCCGCGCATCGGCGAGCCTTCGCCGTAGAGCTGGCCGTACAGGCCCAGCACCTTGACGCCCGTGCGCGCGATGCGCTGCGTCAGCTCCGACGCGAAGAGCTTGGTCATCGACGCTTCATGGTTCGGGATCAGGCCTTTCGCCTGCATCGTCACGACGCGGTACGACATCATCTTCGCGACGGTTGCTTCGACGTAGCGGTCGGCCAGCTCCGTCTTCACCGACGAGAGGTAGCCGGTGCGGCTGCTGCCCGACTTCTCGTTCTGCTTCGCGTACTTCACCAGCTCGTCGAGCTGCAGCTTCAGGCCGACGGCGCTGCCGATGCTCGAGCGCTCGAAGTCCAGCGTGGTCGTGCCGACGTACCAGCCGCGGTTCAGCTCTCCGACGATGTTCTTCGCGGGCACGCGCACGTCCTGGAAGAAGACCTCGTTGAACATGTCCTGGTTGGCAAGGTTCGTCAGCGGCCGCACCTCCACGCCCGGCGACTTCATATCGACGAGGAAGTAGCTGATGCCCTTGTGCTTCGGCGCGTCCGGATCGGTGCGCGCCATCATGAACATCCAGTGCGCGTACGCCGCACCCGACGTCCAGATCTTCTGGCCGTTGATCACGTAGTCGTCGCCGTCCTTCACCGCGCGCGTCTGCAGCGACGCGAGGTCGGAGCCGGAGCCGGGCTCGCTGAAGCCCTGGCACCACTGCACCTCGCCGGAGAGGATGCGGCTCAGGTGCTCCTTCTTCTGCTCCTCGTTGCCGTGCGTGATCACGGTCGGACCGACCATCGACACGCCCATGCCGCCGACGGGCGGCACGCGGTTCTCGGCGAACTCTTCGTTCATGATGAACTGCTGCATCACGGAGAGGCTGGCGCCGCCGTACTCCTTCGGCCACGCCGGCGCGATCCAGCCGCGCTTCGAGAGCTTCCCGCGCACGTCCTTCAGCCGCTCGAACGCGCCGCGGTACATGCCCGTCTCGGCCATTTCGCCGGTCTTGAGCTCGGACTTGATCTCGCTGTCGACGAACTGACGCACTTCCTGACGGAACGCGGCCTCTTCGGGTGAGTCTTTGAAGTTCATGAGCTGGTCTCCTCGTGACTAGTGACTGGTGACTGGTTCTTGTTGCGATCGCCAGTACTG
>JBBTPG010000081.1:8131-11553 GCA_038066315.1 Chloroflexota bacterium
CTGCAGAACTCCTTCGGAGAACGCCGGCGCGCGTATCCCTCAGCTATGTTGGTTGGCACCGATTTCGCCGCCCGCCGCATTTGGCTCGCCAGGTCGTACTTCTCGTAGTCGGGGAGCGAGAGTGCCAGCTCATGCACAGGCTTCAGCATCGCAAATGCTCGCCTGTACACCTCCAGATCCTCGTATCCCTTGTCCATCCGCTCACGCTCGATCCCAACCAGTCACCAATCACCAGTCACCAGGCGACTATGCTCGGGGCATGCCGAGGCCGCGGCTCGCGATGATGTTCCGCTGGATCTCACTGGTGCCGCCGCCGACGGTGCTCGTCGTCGCGTACAGATACGTGCTCTCGACGCGGCCGCCTGCCGGGGCGTGCGGGCTGCCCGTCCGCAACTGTCCGTACGGCCCCAGCACATGCATCGCCGTGCCCGCGATGCGCACGTCCAGCTCCGACGAGAACAGCTTGGCGATCGATGACTCTTTGTTCGGCACAAGGCCGCGGTTCTGCATCGAGATCACCTGGTGCGACAGCATCTCCTCGACGCCCGCCTCGATCATGCGGTCGGCGATCTCGTTCTTCACGCTCTTGCTCTCGGAGATGAATCCCTGGCCCTTGTTCTCCCGCACGAACGTCGCGAGATCCTGCACCATCAGCGAGTGCGAGATGCTGGTCGCGATGCCCGAACGTTCGAAGTCGAGCGTCGTCGTGCCGACGTACCAGCCGCGGTTCTCCTCGCCGATCATGTTTTTCGCCGGCACGCGCACGTTGTCGAAGAACACCTCGTTGAAGTCGTGGTTGTCCGCCATGTTGACGAGCGGGCGGATCGTAATGCCCGGCGACTTCATATCGAGGATGAAGTAGCTGATGCCCTTGTGCTTCGGCGCGTCCGGGTCGCTGCGCGCCAGCAGGATCATGTACTTCGCGACGTGCGCGCCCGACGTCCAGATCTTCTGCCCGTTGACGACGTAGTCGTCGCCGTCCTTGAGCGCCCGCGTCTGCACCGCCGCCAGGTCGCTGCCCGCGCCGGGCTCGCTGAAGCCCTGGCACCACACGTCGTCGCCCTGCACGATGCCCGGCAGGTACTGCTTCTTCTGCTCGTCGGTGCCGTAGAGGATGATCGTCGGGCCCGCCCAGCCGGTGCCGATGCCGAAGTTGCCGCCGCGCGGCGCGCCGGAGAGCGACATCTCCTGGCTGAAGATGAACTGCTCCATGACGGTCATGCCGGCGCCGCCGTACTCCTTCGGCCACGCCGGCGCGATCCAGCCGTGGTCCGCCAGCTTCTTCACCCAGGCGCCGTTCGTCGCGAAGTACTCCTCGCGCGACATGCGGATGTCGTCCCAGCCGCCGCCGCCGAACGCCGCGCGAAAGCCGCGCCGCTTGATGCCGGCCGGGCATTCGTTCTCGATGAACGCGCGCACCTCGGCGCGGAACGCAGCTTCAACAGGCGTGTCGTGAAAATCCATCAGGCACCCAAGAATCTAGAACCTAGAACCCATCCGCCGATACACCGTCGATCATCCTCAAGTCTCACGTTAACGTCACCGTTCCCCATCCCATCGGTGTCCATCTGTGTCATCTGTGGATTACCCCGCCCCTTCCGGTGCACGCATCGGCGTGCCCTCCGCCGTGACGTACTGCGGGCGGCGGCCGTCCTTGCGGCGTACCGTCTCCAGGTAGATGCGGCCCCAGAGATCGGCGCGCGCGTGGTCCATCTCGTCCTTGAACCCGAGCATGTTCATGAGGTCCAGCGTCATGCCGATACCAAGGAACTGCCACGCGATCAGCCGCGTATCGACGTCGCGCTTAACGACGCCGCGCGCCTTGCCCTCATCAAGCGTGTCCGCGACGAACTCGACGAACGCCTCGAAGTTGTCGCGCAGCGCCGACTGAATGTCCGGGTCGTCGGCCTCCGACAGCGCGCGGAACTGCAGCTTCATGTTCGCCGAGTGCGATTCGAGGTGGTCGTAGTAGTAGACGCCGATCGCCCACAGCGTCTCGATCGGGTCCTCGTAGTCGACGGAGATCTCTTCCCAGATCTTGAGGAGGCGCGGGCCCGTCGCGCGGATCGTCGCGAGGAACAGCTCCTTCTTGCCCGCGAAGTGGCGATAGAGCGCCGGCTCGGAGATGCCGGCGGCGCGGGCGAGGTCGGCGGTGCCGACGCGGGCGTAGCTTTGCGACGCGAAGACGCCGCGCGCGCTCTCGATAATGAGACGCTTGCGCTTGTCCGCCGGAAGTCTGCGGGCCCGCTGCTGGACCACGATTCGGCTCCTGAAAGGCTAGTGAGTGGTCACTCACTAGCGCCCGGCAGAGATCGTAGCTCTCAGGCGGGGTGGGTGTCAACCAGCTCTCGGCGGAATCGTGGCCAGGCGCCGCGGTGAATCCCGCATCTCTCAATCTGTGTCCCATCCGTGTAATCTGTGGATAGCCGTACCCTCTCTTATGGATAGCCGCACCCTCTCTATGGAAGAACTCGTCATGACCTTCACCTCCCTCTCGCACCTCCCCACGCCGCTCGATGAGGCGCCGCGCCTGTCGGCGGAGCTTGGGCTGCGCATCCTCATCAAGCGCGACGACCTCACCGGGCTGGCGATGGGTGGGAACAAGGCGCGCAAGCTCGACTACCTGATGCGCGACGCCGTCGAGAAGGGGTGCGACACCGTCGTCACGGCGGGCGGCGCGCAGTCAAACTTCGCGCGCATGACGGCCGCCGCGGCGGCGCGCCTCGGCATGTCGTGTCACCTGGTGCTGAGCGGCGAGGCGCCCTCGCGCTTCTCCGGCAACCTCGTACTCGACCGGCTGTTCGGCGCGCAGCTGCACTTCGCCGGCGCCGACGACTGGGACGAACTGTGGCAACAGGTGCAGCGCATTCGCGGCCGACGCCGGGCCGCGCGCCTACCCGATGCCCGTCGGCGGCGCGACGCCGGTCGGCGCGCTGAGCTACGTGCAGGCGGCCGGCGAGCTGCTGGCGCAAATGGACGCGCCGCCCGACTGGATCGTCCTCGCCGATGGGAGCGGCGGCACGCATGCGGGCCTGCTGGCCGGGCTGCCCGCGAGCGTGCGAGTGCTGGGCATCGACGTCTCGCGGCCGCCGACGCCGCTCGCGGTCAGCGTGCCGAAGCTCGCCGCGAAGACCGCCGCGCTCGCGAAGCGGCCGCCGCCCGCAGGCGACGTGATCATCGTCGACCACTGCGGGCCGAAGTATGCGTCGATCACGGAAGAGGCGCAGTACGCCGTACGGCTCGCCGCGCGTACCGAAGCGCTGATCCTCGACCCGGTCTACACGGGCAAGGCGATGGCCGGCCTCATCGCCGCGGCGAAGAGCGGCATGCTCAGCGGCACCGTCGTCTTCCTCCACACGGGCGGCGCCGTCGCGCTGTTCGCGGATGAGTTCGCGTCGTTCTGACGTCTATCCACAGCCTAC
>JBBTPG010000082.1:0-2246 GCA_038066315.1 Chloroflexota bacterium
GCCATGCCGCCGAAGATGTTGACGAGGATCGCCTTCACGTTGGGGTCGCGCGAGATGATCAGCAGCGCGTCGACGACCTTGTCGACGTCGTTGGCGGTGGCGATATCGAGGAAGTTGGCGGGCTCGCCGCCGGCGAACTTGATGCTGTCCATCGTCGCCATGGCCAGTCCGGCGCCGTTGACCAGGCAGCCGATGTTGCCGTCGAGCTTGATGAAGTTGCTGATGCCCTTCTCCGACGCCTCGACCTCGCTCGGGTCCTCTTCGTCCTTGTCGCGCAGCGCCTCGATGTCCTTGTGGCGGAAGAGCGCGTTGTCGTCGATGTTCATCTTCGCGTCGAGCGCCAGGACGCGGCCGTCCTTCGTGACGACGAGCGGGTTGATCTCGGCGAGCGATGCGTCGCTGGCGATGAACGCGTTGTAGAGGCCTGTCATGAGCTGCGTGGCGGGCTTCATCAGGTCGCCGGTGAGGCCGAGCGCGAAGCACAACTCCCGCGCGAGGTGCGGCTGAAAGCCCGTCACGGGGTCGATGCTCACCCGGTGGATCGCCTCCGGCGTCTTCGCGGCGACCTCCTCGATCTCCATGCCGCCGGCCGCGCTCGCCATCATCACCAGCCGGCCGGCCGCGCCGTCGATCAGCACGGCGAGGTACAGCTCGCGCTCGATCGGCATCTGCTCTTCGACGAGCACCGTCTTGACCTTCTGGCCCTGCGGCCCGGTCTGGTGCGTGATCAACTGCATGCCCATGATCTGCGAGAACGTTGACGCCGCCTCGTCGGGGGAGTTCGCGAGCTTGACGCCGCCGCCTTTGCCGCGCCCGCCCGCGTGGATCTGCGCCTTCACGACGACCTTGCCGCCCAGCTCCTTCGCGATCGCCTTCGCTTCGTCGGCGGACTTCGCGACGCGCCCCTTCGGGACCGGCACGCCGAACTCGGCAAGGATCTGCTTCGCCTGGAACTCGTGGATCTTCATGCTTGGTCTCCGGTCGCTGGTCGCTGGTCGCTGGTCGCTCTGGTGCGGTCGTTGGGGATTGTCGCGAGAGGCAGGGCGAGGGGCAAGCCGCAGACCATCGGCTGTGCCTCATCGGCCTTTCGTGCGCCCTACGGGCCGCTTCGAATCTGACCGCCCGTGCCTTAACGTCGATTTAACCAGTATCGCCTTCCAAAACATTGCGGCGGCGACCCTCACGAGTTATATATAAGTGTCGATATATAGAAAGGCAGTCTTTGCCTGGTAATGTCGGCCAAGAAGAGAGGGAGGTACCAGGATGCTGGACTTCACTACCGTAAGCGCAGTTGAACTTGGGCACACCATTTCGGCGGAGCGCAAGGAGCAGCGCGACGCCCGCAAGTGGCATCGCGTCCTCCGTGACCTTCGGCGGGAAGCAGACGGCTTTGTCGCAACGCCGCGCCGCCGTACCGAGTTGCGCCGTGAGTTCGTCTCCGCGCTGGACGCCGCGCATGCAGCCGGGATGACCGTCGACGCATGGATGACGCGCGGTTCGCGTGTACTTGTCGACAACCCGGCACGCACCGACGATGCCGCGCTGAACGAGCGGGCCGATTGGGCCGGCCTGAACGACGCGGCCTGATCGTAACGCCGCCGCGTAACACCGGAAGCGAGTCTCGCCATGTCGCTGAAACACGCGCTGCTCGGCATCCTGACGGTGCGGCCGATGACGGGCTACGAGTTGAAGCAGTTCTTCGACTCTTCGGTCCAGCACTTCTGGAACGCGGAGCTCAGCCAGATCTATCCGACGCTGAAGTCGCTGGAAGAGCTCGGCCACGTCGAGAAGCACGTGCAGGTGCAGGAGCACCGGCCGAACCGCAAGGTCTATGAGATCACAACGACCGGCCGCGACGAGTTCGCGCGGTGGGTGCGCGCGCCGCAGCCGCCTGCCGACCTGCGCGACCCGTTCATGATCAGGATCTTCTTCGGCACGGAGTTGCCGATCGAAGATGTACTCGTGCTGCTGCGCCGCCAGATGGAGGAGCAGCAGAAGGTGCTGGCGTTCTCCGAGACGGTGCTGCGCGAGAAGATCCGCGGGAGCGTGAAAGAGCTGCACTCAACGCGCCACGGCCTGTTCTGGACGCTGACGCTGGAGATGGCGATCGCCTACCGCCACGCGTACATCGACTGGTGCGAAAAGTCGATGAAGCTGCTCGAAGAGAGCTTCCTCGGCGAAGGCCTATCGGCGGACGCAGCGCAGGAGTTGGGCGACGCGGCGTCGTACGCCGCCGGCGAGCGCGC
>JBBTPG010000082.1:2346-4292 GCA_038066315.1 Chloroflexota bacterium
CCCGTCCCATCCGCTATCATGCGGGCACCGGGGCCGCGTGCGTCTCGGCCAGGCGGCCGCGAGTCCGCACCTCACGCATGTTAGACATCCCTCCGCCGGGCTTTAGCCCGATGCTCCTCGAAGGAGCCTTCCTCAACATCCCGATGCCCATCGCCATCGCCCTGTTCGTCGGGGGGTTGTGCGGCTACGCGCTGGTGAACGCCGTCGAGATCGCGGTCGTGGCGTCGAGCCGCATCCGCGTGCGCACCGCCGCGGAGCAGGGCCACCGCTCGGCGAAGGCCCTCGGGCGGCTGAAGGCGCATCAGGAGCGCTTCTTCGGCGCCATCGTAGTGATGCAGAACGTGGCCATCTTCCTCACCTCCACTGCGGGCACGGTGATCGCCGTCGATGTGTTCGGAAGTTGGGGCTTCCTCTTCAGTCTCATCGTTATTCCGCTGCTTTCGACTCAGTTGGGCGAGTACACACCGAAGGTGCTGGCCGCGCGATCGCCGGAGCGCGTTGCGCTTGCCGTCGCGCTACCGATGGAGATCATCGTGCGCCTGGCGAGCCCGCTGATCAGCGCGCTGGCGATCATCCCGAACATGTTCTCGCGCGGCGGTGTGGCGCACACGATCACCGAGGCCGAGCTGCGCATGATGATCGACATCGGCGCCGAGGAGGGCTCCGTGGGCGAGGAGGAGGCCGAGCTGCTCGACCGCGTCTTCCACTTCCACGACCGCCGCGTGAACGAGATCATGATCCCGCGCACCGAGGTCGTGTGGCTCGAGCAGGACGAGACCGTCGCCGAGTTCTACGGGACGTTCGGCGAGTCACCGCACTCGCGCTTCCCCGTCTACCACGAAACGGTCGATAACGTCGTTGGCATCGTCAGCATCAAGGACGTGCTGAAGGCGGTCGCCGAGAAGCGCGCGACGGAGACGACGCCGCTGGCGGGACTGATCCGCCCGGCGACGTTCATCCCCGAGACGAAGCTGGTGAGCGCGCTCTTCTGGCAGATGCAGGACGAGCGGCAGCAGATGGCCGTCGTCGTCGACGAGTACGGCGGCGTCGCGGGCGTCGTGACGCTGGAACTGCTGCTGGAGGAGATGGTCGGCCGCGTCGTCGACGAGTTGGGCCAGCCGTCGGAGGAGTACGCCGCGATCGACGAGCACACGACGCGCGTCGACGGCGGCATGAGCATCTACGACGTGCGCGGGGAGCTGGAGATCGAATTGCCCGAAGGTGACTACGAGACCGTGGCCGGCTTTGTCCTGGACCAGCTGGGCCACATTCCCCGTGAAGGCGAGACGATCACGCTCGACGGCTACCGCATCGCCGTCTCCGAGGTGAAAGGCGTGAAGATCGAATCGGTGGTGATCACGAAGTTGTGAGGTAGTTGGTAGTTGGTAGTTCGTAGTGCCTATCCAAGTGGTTGAGTATGCAAGGGAACGCTTCGCCGGGCACGAAGTAACAGGCTGTCGTGCTGAGCGAAGCGAAGCATCTCGGGCTCCGGAAGGCGAGACCCTTCGCTTTGCTCAGGGCGACAGATGCGCGCGCTTTCCTCTCGGAATCATGTTGGAGCGGCAGTAGTTCGTAGTGCATGCGGTGAACTTCGACCTACGGATCAGAACTACAAACTACGAACTACCAACTGTGAACTAAACTGCACCCATGAAAGTCCAACGACTCCGTGTCACGTTCGCCCGCGGTGAGGAGATGAAGTACATCACCCACCTCGACCTGATGCGCTTCTGGGAGCGGGCGCTTCGCCGTGCGGAGCTGCCGGTCGCCTACTCCGAGGGGTTCTCGCCGCACGCGCAGATCGCCCTCGCCGCGCCGCTGCCCGTCGGCACGACCAGCGACGCCGAGCTGATGGACGTCTTCATGGCGGAGGGCATCGCGCCGAAGACGTTGATCCAGCAGCTCTCGCCGCAGCTGCCCGCCGGCATCTCGATCGTCTCGGTCGA
>JBBTPG010000082.1:4392-13621 GCA_038066315.1 Chloroflexota bacterium
CGGTGCGCTTGCGGCTGCGCCTCAAGAACGACAGCAGCGGCTCCGGCCGCCCCGAACAGGTCGTCGCCGCGCTCGGGCTGCCGCAGCCCACGCGCATTCACCGCACGAACCTGATCCTCGCCGGCGCGTCGCCGTCGCGCGAGGCGTGGCGCAAGCGCGGCCGGTTCGTCGGCTGATGCGACTGATCCTCGTGCGGCACGGCGAGACGGAGCACAATCGCAGCGGTCTGACGCTCGGCCGGGCCGATGTGCCGCTGAACGACCGCGGCCGCGCCCAGGCGCGCGCGGTCGCAGCCTCGTTCGTGCATCCGCCCGCGGCGATCTACGCGAGCCCGCTTGCTCGCGCGCATGACACCGCGAGGGCGATCGGCGCCGCGACGGGCGTGGCGGTCACCGTCGAGCCGGACCTGGTGGAGATGGATGTCGGCGAGATGGAGCATCTCGCAGGTGCGGAGCTGCGCGAGCGCTACCCCGACTTCCTGCATCTGTGGCTGTCCGGCGACGCCGCCGACGCCCGCATGCCCGGCGGTGAGACCCTGCGCGAGGTGCAGACCCGGGCGTGGGAGGCGATCGAGCGGATCCGTCAGGTCCACCCGGCCGCCGAGGTCGTCGCGGTTACGCACAACTTCGTGATCCTCACGACGGTCTGCCGGGCGCTGAATCTGCCGCTATCCGAGTTCCGCCGCCTGCGGCACGGCCTCGCGTCAAGGACGGTGATCGATATACGCGACGGCGGCGCGACGTTGATCCAGTTGAACGACAACGCCCATCTCCTGGCCGCCGGTCTCGCCGACGACCGCAAGTGAGGCAGCCGGAACGGCTGCGCAGCGAAAGCGAGGCGCATCGGTGAACGAGCTCGACACCGCCACCATGGTCCCGGACTACCTGCAACGCCAGACGACGCGCGTCCGCATCTTCACGACGTGGGGCATCGTCGAGGGCGACTACGCGCACCCGCCGGGCGTGCTGCTCAGCAATTCGCTGCGCAACGCGGGGGCCAGCGAGCGCTACCTGATCCTGACCAACGCGACGATGCGCACGCTCGATGGCAGCGAGATGGACAGTGACGCCGCGTCGGCTCCGTTCGTGCTCGTGAACCCCGCACAGGCGTCCGCGATCGTCCCGCTCGAAGCCGAATCGGAAGCCGCGCGTTAGCCGCTCTCGCCGGGCCGGCTCCCTCTTCTTGCACGTTCACGCGCCTCGCTACTGCTGGCAGTAGCGATACAGCGCGTCGTAGACCGGGAACTCCAGTTCCAGCAGCTCGTGGTCGGAGCGGCCGCTCGCCGCGAACCCCGTCGCCATCGCGTACAGTCCGGCCGCCTCGGGCGCGATGCCGCGCGCCGGCGTGTCCGCGCCGCGCACGATGAGACGCAGCTTCGACAGGGCCGGATCGGTGAGCCCGTACTTCTCGATGAAGGCGTCGAAGCTGCACTGCTCGCCGTGATGCCCGAGCTCGGCGTTCGCGACGTCGTAGGGCGTCGCGCCTTCCCGCTCGGCGATCTCCGCGACCCTGTCCGCCGGTACGAAGAGAAACTCCGCCTCAGGGTCGATGAACCGCCGGATCAGCCACGGGCACGCCACGCGGTCGACCTTCACGCGCTCTCGCGTTATCCACTTCATTGCGCCTCCTTGTTTGCGTCTCGCCCTCAGGCTACGGGTCGGCGGCTTGAACGCCTACACTGCCGCGATGGGCTCCAGCCGCGACGCCACCGTCCTGCTCTTCACGCGCACCGTGCGGTCGCTTTCCGATGGGTTCGTCAGTGTGCTGCTCGCCAGCTACCTCGCGCAACTCGGCTTCTCCGGCGTGCGCGTCGGCGCCGTCGCGACGGCGACGCTGCTCGGCACCGCCGTCGCGACGCTGGTCGCCGGCGCCGTTGCCGACCGCCTCGGCCGGCGGCGCGTGCTGTTCGTCGCCACGCTGCTGGCGGCCGCGACGGGCGTCGCCTTCGCCTCGTCGAGCGACTTCGTGCCGGTGCTGCTGATCGCCGTCATCGGCACGCTGAATCCGACGGCCGGCGATGTCAGCGTCTTCCTGCCGGTCGAGCAGGCGATCCTGCCGCAGACCGTGGATCCCGCCGACCGGACGAGGCTGTTCGCGCGCTACAACCTCGCGGGCGCGCTGGCTGCCGCGACGGGCGCGCTGCTGGCGGGCGCGCCCGCCGTGCTGCACCGCTGGTTCGGCTGGGATCTGCTGAACCTCATGCGCGGCATGTTCCTGCTGTACGGCGCGCTCGCGCTCGTGAACATGGCGGCGTACCGGACGCTCTCCTCCGCCGTCGAGTCGCGGACGGCGACGCATAACGCGCCGCTGCACAAGTCGCGCGGCACCGTGCTGCGGCTGTCGGGGCTGTTCGCGATCGATGCGTTCGCGGGCGGCTTCGTCGTGCAGTCGATCCTGGCGCTCTGGCTGTTCAAGCGCTACGGGCTGTCGGTCGACCAGGCGGCGCTGATCTTTTTCGCGGCCGGCATCTTCACGGCGTTCTCGTTCCTCGTCGCCGCGCGGGTGGCAGGGCGCTTCGGGCTGATCAACACGATGGTGTTCACGCACCTGCCGTCGAACATTCTGCTGATCCTGGTCGCGCTGATGCCGAACGTCTGGCTCGCCGTCGCGATGCTGCTCGCGCGCCAGTCGCTGTCGCAGATGGACGTGCCGACGCGCCAGTCGTACACGATGGCCGTCGTCGACGAGGACGAGCGCGCCGCCGCCGCCAGCGTCACGGGCGTCGCTCGCAGCCTCTCGTCGTCCGGCAGTCCGGTGCTCGCCGGTGCGCTGCTGGGCGCGACGACGTTCGGCTGGCCGCTGGTGATCGCAGGCACGCTCAAGAGCACCTACGACCTGCTGCTCTTGCTGCAATTCCGCGGCGTGAAGCCCGCCGAGGAGATCGTCCCGGTCGACGGTGCGAAGCCGCGAGGCTAACCGCGCGCGATGCTATAGTGGCGGCGCATTTTGGCACGTGCGGGGGAGGATTCGTTGACCGTCGATCCGCTGGAGTTCCGGAGCGTCATCGGCCACTTCGCGACGGGGGTGACGGTGATCACGACGGCGGCGGGCGACCGGCTCCACGGCATGACGGCGAACGCCGTCTCGTCGCTCTCGCTCGACCCCGTCATGGTCCTGATCTGCGTCGACAAGAGCACGCACACCCACCGCGTGCTCGACGAAGGCGGCGTGTTCGTCGTGAACATCCTGGGCGAGCACCAGGAAGAAGCGTCGCGCGTCTTCGCGAAGAAGGCGGAGCCGGAAGCCGGCACGCTGCGCGGCCAGCCCTTCCGCCGCGGCGTGACGGGCGCGCCGATCCTCGACGACTGCCTGGCGTTCCTCGAGTGCCGCGTCGCCAACGTCGTCGATGGCGGCGACCATTCGATCTTCCTCGGGCGCGTGGTCAGCGAGGGCGTCGTTGAGGAGATGCGGCCGCTGCTGTTCTACCGCGGCGGCTATCGCACGCTCGGAGGCTAGAGCGCCAGAGCTCGGAGGCGGACGGTGGCACGGACGCGACCCCTCGATCCTCGTCCCGCGCTGCTCTCCGCCTCGGGCCGCATCGTCGCCATCGATATCATCCGCGGCTTCGCGATCATGTGGGTCGTCCTGTATCACCTCTGGACCGACCTCCGCTACCCGAATGTCTATCCGGCGCAGGGCGATGCGTTCCGCGCGGTGCCGCATCGCTTCGCCGAGGGCAACCTGGCCGGCGGGCTGACGGCGATCAGCGACGCGTTCTTCCGCGTCGGCTACCTGGGCGTGCCGCTCTTCATGATGTTGAGCGGCCTCTCGCTGACGATCGTCGCGCTGCGGCGCGAACGGCCGCAGGAGAGCGCGTCACGGTTCCTCTATCGCCGTCTGCGCCGCGTGATGCTGCCGTACTGGGCCGGGTTCGCGCTCACGCTCGCGTTCGCGGCGGCGCTCGCGTGCGTGCAGTGGCAGCGGCACGGCGGCGCCGGATTCGTCGACTACCTCCAGAACGGCGACATCAACGTCGACGGAGGCCAGTTGTTCGCGGGGGCGCTGCTGGCGCCGCGCATCGTCCGCGATGAGTGGCAGTTCGCGCCCGAGGGCTCGCTCTGGTTCGTGCTGGTGATCGCGCAGTACTACCTGCTGTTCCCCGCGCTGCTCGCGGTGCTGAGGCGCGCCGGCCCATGGCTGTTCCTCTCCGCGACGCTCGCGGTCACGCTGGCGTCGCTCGGCGCGATGGTCGCCGTCGACGGCGACCTGCTCGGGCATCGAAGCTGGGTGGCGATGGGATCGCCGTTCCGGCTGTTCGAGTTCGGCGCCGGCATGACGCTCGGATATCTCATCGTCCGCCGGCCGCAGACGCTGCTGGGCGTCGAGCGTGCGCCGCTGACGCTGGCGTCGCTTGCGGCCGGAGCGGCGATCTTCGTCGCCGCCTGCCTGATCGCGCCGGACGACGGGGCGCTCGCGACGCTGCAATCGCCCGCGATCGTCGCCGGCCTCGCGCTGGTCTTCGCACCGCTGATTATCAAGGCGCCGGGCCTGCTCGAGGTCTCGGCGCCCGGTCGCGCCCTCGCGTGGATCGGCGTCATCTCGTACACGGTGCTGATCGTCAGCGAGCCGCTGCGCTCGGTGACCCACACCATGAGCGCGGAGCGCGCGGCGGATGCGTGGATTGTCCTCTGGGCGAGCGTCGCCTTCTTCCCGCTGACGCTGCTGCTGGCGCGACCGCTTGCGAGGCTGCTCGGCCTGGTGGAGCGGGAAGCGCCGCCGCTCACCGTCGGCGAGCTGATCGGGCATGCCGGTGCGGAGCAGCGGCCTCCGGCTTCGGACCAGGCCTCCGTACCCGTCCCGGCTGCTTCGGCCGAGGAGGGCGCCCCGAGGTGAGCCGGAGCTTGTTCCTTTACACGCCTTATCAATAGAAGATGGCACCCTGTATTGCCGCGGCGATACGCCGATGCTACGATCGGCGAAACGTCGGGATAATCAGTGATGCACCCTTGATGTTCGTTGGTCGGGGAGTCGCTCGCAGATGGCCATCGCCGCCACACAGGTCACGTTGTTCGAGCAGGCTGATCGCCGCGCCCTGAGCGATACTCTCCGCAAGTACGCCCGGCACCTGCCGCTGCTGCTGATCGCCGGGCTCGTCGTTGGCATCCACATCCCGACGATGCACTACTACTTCTTCGGCGACGACTTCCTCGTGCTCGGCGACGTCCGCACGCGGACGTTCCCGTCGTACATGCGCGACGTCATCTTCCTGCGCGACCTGACGCCGAACTGGCGCCCGCTGACGATGCTGGTGTACTGGGGCGAGTTCAAGGCCTTCGGCTTCAACGCGCTGCCCTGGCGCATCGTCAATCTCAGCCTGCACGTCGCGACGGTGCTCGTGCTGTACACGCTCGTCCTCTCGCTGACGAAGCGCGTGTTTGTGGCTCTCGGCGCGGCGCTGATCTTCGGCGTCTCGGCGTCGGCCGTCCACACGGTCACGTACATCACGGCGTTCCCACACGTGTTCAGCCAATTCCTTCTCATGACGTCGCTCTGCACACTCCACCGCTACGTCGAGGGGGGCGAGCGCCGAGCGGCCTGGTACTGGACGTCGTTCACGCTGTTCATCCTCGGCTTCCTGGCCAACGAGGGCGGCGTCGTGATGGGCGCGGTGCTGTTCGTGTACTACACCGCGTACTCGCTCGCCCGCCGCCGCGATATCCTCGACTTCACGATCAAGATGGCGCCGTTCGGCATCGCATCGGCGCTGCTGGTGAGCGGGCTCAGCGGCTGCGGTTGCCAGGGAGTCGACGCGGGCTTCTACGGCGTCGGCTGGCACATCCCGCGCGAGACGTGGATCTACATGTCGCGCCTGGCATACCCGGTCGGCGCGATCCGCCTCGAACCGACGGCGATGGAGTGGGTGTGGGGCTCTGTGGTCATCGGCTTCGCGATCTTCTTCCTGATCCGCGGCCCGCACATCGCGCGCTTCGCGGCCGTCGGCCTAGTGATCGGCGTCATGCCGTACGTCCCCGGCAAGATCTGGACGGCGACGCGTTACAGCTACATGGCGACGCCGTTCTTCGCGATCCTCGTCGCCGTGTCCGCTGGCTTCGTACACCACTATGCGACGAAGCTCTACAAGCCGGCCGCGCACGTGCTCGCCGCGATGGCGCTCGTCGCCGTGGGCGGGCTGTACTCATGGCAGACGATCCATCAGACGCAGCCCTTCCTCCGCGCGACGGACCGCTGGCAACTCTTAGCCGACGATCTGCGCGCCAACTATGATCAGGTGCCGCCCGGCACGACGATCTACGTCATTGACGACGAAGGCCTGTGGTCGAACCCGTTCTGGCAGCCGACGTGGATGACGTCGGTCGGCCGCGCGCTTTATGGCAAGGACGTCAGTGTCCGCGCGCTGCCCTCCGATGATCTCGTCCGGCTGCGGAAAAGCGTCAACGGCCAGCTGTATGTGGTACAACTCGACGACGGACACCTCTCAGCGGTGCCGGACCAGACGGTGAAGCTGCATCAACAGGAATAGCACGGAAGCTTGATTACGCGGATCCGGCGCCACGCCCCCGGCCTCGGTCTGATTCTCCTCACCGCATTCCTCCTTCGCCTCACGTGGATCGCTTATGTTCACCCCGATCCCACCGACGGGCGGTTCGACGACACCGCGTGGTATCGTGGCGCCGCCCATTTCCTCTCGCGCGGCGAGGGATACCTGAATCCGTACGCCGGCACGCCGACGGCCGGCTGGCCGCCCGGTTATCCCGCGTTCCTCGGCTTCGTGTTCAGGCTCTTCGGCGAAGGCCTCGCACAGACGTACAGTGCGAACCTCGTCCTTTCGCTGCTGACGATCGTCGTCGTGTACGCTATCGGGCTCGTGCTGTTCGAACGGCGGACGGCGCTCGTCGCCGCCGGAGCCCTCGCGGTGTGGCCAGGGCAGATCTACTTTACGTCGCTGACGCTCTCGGAGCCGCTGTTCACGTTCCTCTTCACGCTTGCGGTGCTGCTGATGCTGGTCGTGCCGCGCGCGGCCGCGTGGCGCGGCGGCCTGGTGATCGCGTTCGGCGCCGTCACGGGCCTGGCGGTGCTCACGCGCGGCCAGGCGCTGCTGCTCCTGCCGCTGGCGCTCGCCGCCTGGGGGCTCGCCGGCTACCGATGGCGACCGGCGATGGCCTGGGCTATGCTTGCCTCGTCCGTGGTCGTCATCATGTTGGTGCCCTGGACGGCCCGCAATCAGCGTGAGCTGGGCAGCCCGGTTGTGCTGGCCACGAATTTCGGCCCGAACCTCTGGATCGGCAACCACGACGGCGCGACGGGGCGCATGGCGATCGCCGAGCGCGAGCCGCCGCAGGCGAGCCGCGCCGGCCTCACGCAGGGCGAGTACGAGGTCAAGACCGGCAACCTCGCGCTCAGGAAGGGGCTCCGGTACGTGCTGACGCACCCCGCGCACGAAGCGCGGCTCTCGGTGACCAAGGTCCGCGCAATGTACGAGTCGGACGCGACCGCGCTCGACTGGAACTCCGCGTATCAGACGAGCTTCTACGCCTCGGAGTCGCTCGAAGAGGGGCTGCGGCGGGCCGCGAACGGCTTCTGGTTCGGCGCTATCATCCTTGCTGTCGCCGGCCTCATCGCCAGCCGCATGCGCCTCAACGGACCGCTCGCCGCGCTGCCGCTCCTGGTGCTGCTCTGGACCGCCACGCACCTGCTGTTCTTCGGCGACGCCCGCTTCCACTACCCGATCGTCTTCGCCTTCGCGCTGCTCGGAGCGCGCGGCTTCGTGGTGATCTTCGACGCTCTGCGCCGTCCGCAGGCCGTCCGCGCCAAGAGGTACGCGGCAGCTTGAGCATGGAGACGCCGGCGTCGGTGCGCATGGAGCGCGCGGGCCGGCTGGACGGAGCGATCGTCGCGCCGGCCGAGCGTCCGCGGGCCGGCGTGCGCCTCGACCTGATCCTGATGCTGGCGCTGTTCGTGTTGGCGATCGTGCCTCGCGCGGCGTGGGTCGCCTACAACGACCGCGCGCCCCAAGGGCTGAACGACCCGACGCTCTACGCCCTCTTCGGCGACATGATCGCCGATGGTCACGGCTACGTGCGGCCGACCGGCGAGAAGTTCGCGTATTACCCGGTGGGGTACCCGGCGACCGTCGCCGGCCTGAAGAAGGCCGGCGACATCTTCGGCTGGGACCGCAGCATCTTCTCGATCAAGATGATGAACGGCATGTTCGGCGCGCTCACGGTGCTGCTGCTGTACCTGCTCGCCAGCCGCATCTTCGACAGGCGGACGGGCGTCGTCGCGGGTGCGTTGCTCGCCGTCTTTCCCAGCCAGGTCTACTACACCGGCACGGTGCTGTCGGAGCCGCTCTTCACACTGATGTGGATCGCCGCGCTCACCGTCCTGCTCTGGAAGCCCTGGAGCCGCGACGGCATGCCGTGGTACCAGCTCTTCGGCGCGGGCGTGCTGCTGAGCTATGCGACGATGACGCGCGGCATCACGCTGCTGTTCCCGCTGGTGCTGCTCGGCGTCTGGCTCTTCTCACTGCGCTCGAAGAAGCGCGCGCTGGTGCAGGCGCTCATCGTCTGGGCGGGCATCGCGGTGCTCGTCGTGCCGTGGTCGATCCGCAACACGGCAGCGTTCGGGCAGCTCACGGGCCCGTCGACGAACGTCGGCGACGATCTGTGCATCGGCAACTTCCTGGGCGCGCAGGGCGCGTTCACGCTGCAGGGCAAGTGCTTCGCGAACGACGCCGGCAAGACGCCGCAGCAGGTCGAACTCGACCGCAACACGGAGGGCGTGAAGATCGCGGTCCGCGACGTCGCGTCGCACCCGTTCCGCATGCCGAAGCTGATCGCGCAGAAGGCGTACTGGCTGCTGTACAAGGACGACGACGGCATCTGGGCGGCCGAGTCCTACGGTCACGACTACTTCATCCCCAACTTCCGGCGCGAGGTGCTCGCTTTCGCGGCGAACGCCGTCTACTACGCGACGGGCCTGATCGTCCTCGTCGGCATCCTCGCGTTCGTTCTGGCGAAGGACCTGCGGCGGCTGACCGTCGCGCTCGGCTTCCTGTACGTGCTCGCGATCCCGCTGGCCTTCTTCGGCGACCCCCGCTTTCACTACCCCGCCATGCCGCTGGCCGTCGTCATCGCCGCCGCGACGATCGTGCGGCTGTGGGACCGCCACGGAGCCTCGACGCCCGCCGCTGGCGTATGACAAACGCAGGCGTTTGTATTACGATTAAGATTGGGGTCGCGCGTTGAGAGATCGCCTAGTTGTCGAATTC
>JBBTPG010000083.1:0-1347 GCA_038066315.1 Chloroflexota bacterium
CGTACTCCGAAGCGACGCTGCGCGGCGTCTCACCGGCGAGCAACGCGCGGATCGCCGGCAGCGCATCCTTCGCCGCCTCGATACCCGCGTCGAGACACTGTGTCATGCCGAACACGGAATTGGCGGTGCGTCCCATCACCGGGCGCAAGACCACATGCGCCACGCGGCCCGGCTGCAACTCGCGCGCCGCGGCGTGGATGGTGAACGGCACCCCGGCCAGCGTACGGTGCAGCTTCGTGCGCTCGAAGCGCTGCGCCAGCCACGTCGCCGGCTCGCGCAGCCCCGGCGGCAGCGTGTACGGCTGCCCCAGCTCCACGGCGACGATGACGTCGGCGCCCAGCTCGGTCGCGGCGTCGACGGGCGCCGCGTCCCAGAACCCGCCGTCCAGCAGGAAGCGGCCCTGGTGCGCGACCGGCCGCGCCACCACCGGGATCGCGATGCTCGCCTCGATGGCGTCGATGATCGGGCCCGACGTGATCGTCACCGACCGCCGCTCGACGATGTCCGATGCGGTCGCCGCGTAGGCGATCGGCAGGTCTTCGATATGGTGGCCGGCCAGCGCTTCGTAGAAGAGCCGGGAGAGGCGGTTGTCGTGGCGGATTTTCAGGCGGTGGCGGAAGAAGTTGACGACGTCGCGCCGGGGGTGGTTGCGGATGCCGTCGTCCAACTCCTGCGGCGACCGTCCGACGGCGACGATGCCGCCGTAGAGCGAGCCGATGCTCGTGCCGGCGATGACGTCGACCTTGATGCCGGCTTCGTCCAGCACCTTCATGACGCCGACGTGCGCGGCGCCCTTGGTGCCGCCGGCGCCCAGCGCGAGACCCAGCTTCAGCGTTTTCATCGTGCCGCTCCCCGGCGGGGGCCCCTTCCTACCATAATCATCGTGCGCGGATTGTCGTACATGACAGGCCGGCCCGTCAACATGTTTCGTCAAGGACGGCTGATTCAGCGTAGCAGACTGGCGGGATCCGCCTATGAAGATTCGGTTGCGGCGGAATCTGGCCGGGACGGGCTGTAGGAGGATGGGACGTGGCCGGGGATCGCGTGGCCGTGTATCGCCGCGTCGCGGGCGCGCGTCCCACGAGATGCGCGGCTACGTTCAGCACGCTGCTATGCGGCTTCCTCCGGTTTAACGACGATCGGCGGGGCGATCTGCAACCGGGTCCGCATGTCGTCGATCAGGCGCGCGGGATCATTGACCTCGCCGTCGAGCGCGCTGCCGGTGACGCGAATTCTCCACGAATGCGCTCGGGCGGACCGGCGAGCCACCGACCGGAGGGCGCCCAGAAGCTTCTCCTCCGTGTGTTCGATGAACGCGGGCATGACGCCGGGGCTCAACACCGCCAG
>JBBTPG010000083.1:1447-4613 GCA_038066315.1 Chloroflexota bacterium
TCACGACGTCTGGCGGCGCGCAGCAGATACACCATCGACAGGGCCGCGAGGCTGACAGCCAGAACCGAGAGCATCATGGCGAGGCTCGTCGGCCCCGCGTAGGTGTGCGGATCGAGCCCCGACGGCATGTAAGGGATGACCCACGCGATGAACAATCCGGCGACCAGGAAGAATGCGAAGCGCGTGAGACGGCTGAGTTTCAGGTCGCTGAGGTAACGGCTCGTGACCTGTGCCGGGTCCAGCGATTGAGGATTTGCGGACATGGACATACGTAGCTCCGGAAACAGTGGCCGTCTCTCATAGAAGCATCGGCGGAAGTCCCCGAAACTGAGAGGAGCAGAACAGGCAGCGAAGCTCGCATTCGGCAGGAATTCCCGCCGGATGAGGCACGGGACCGCTGTTGCGCAGCTACGGTACGCCTTCGACCACGGCGAAGCCGAGCATGCCCGGGCCGCCGTGTACGCCCAGGGCCGGGCCGAAGCGGCCGAGGTGCAGGGGTACGCCGGGACGCGCCGCCCGCGCGCGCTCGGCCAGCGCGGCCGCGTCTTCGGGCGTCGTGGTGTGCATGATGGCGATCTCGTCGATGCGCTCGTCGCGCGCGCAGAGCGCGAACAGCTCGTCGAGCGCCCTGGCGCGCGACCGCACGCGCGTCACGGGGAACGTTTCGCCATCCTTCACGGTCAGGATCGGCTTGAGGCGCAGCAGCCCGCCCAGGAAGGCGGCCGCCCGCCCGATGCGGCCGCCACGGCGCAGGTATTCGAGCGTCTCGAACGCGACCGCGATGCGCAGCCGGCCCGCGACGGACTCGGCCGCGGCGACGCAGGCCGCGCTCGTGCCGCCGGCCCTCGCCACGCGCGCGGCGGCGATGGCGCACATGCCCAGGCCCATCGATACGGAGCCGGAATCGACGACGGTGATCCGGTCGGGCGCCACCTCGCGTGCGGCGGCACGCGCGGCGTCCACCGTGCCGCTGAACTTGTGCGAGAGGTGGATCGAGACGACATCGCCGCGCGAGGCGAGGTGCTGGTAGGCGTACTGGAACAGCGCCGGCGGCGGCTGCGACGTCGTCGGCAGCGTCTTCGTCAGCTGGAGGCGTGCGTAGAACTCCTCGGCGGTGAGGTCCACGCCGTCGCTGTACGACTCCTGGCCGAAGGAGACGGTGAGCGGGATCACCGTGATCCCGTGCTCATCGGCAAGCGCCTTCGAGATGTCGGACGTGCTGTCGGTAACGATGTGGACGGTCATAGCTATTCGACGCCGATCAGGTACGGATAGTGCGGCTGCCCGCCCGCGACCACTTCGACTTCGACGCGGAACTCGCCGCGGAGCGCGTTGGCGATCGCTTCGGCGGAGGCAGGGTCCTCGCCCTCGCCCGCGTACAGCGTCACGAGCGCGCCGTCGCGCCCGTCGATCATCATCGCGACGCAGCGGCGCACCGCGCCGGCAACCGTCGCTTCGGCGACGACCAGGTCGCCATCGACGAGGCCGATCGGCTGGCCCTGGCTGATCTCCATGCCGTGGACGCGCGTCGCGCGCGCCGCGTGCGTCACTTCGCCCGTGCGCACCGAAGCGATCGCCCGCTCCATCAGAGCGACGTTCTCGTCGAGCGAGGCCTCGGGGTTCATCGCGATGAGCGCGGCGACGCCCTGGGGCACGCTGCGCGCGGCCACGACGCGCACGCTGCCCGGCAGCCCTTCGGCGGCGAGTCGCGCCGCGAGCACGACGTTCTTGTTGTCCGGCAGCACGATCACGTCGCGCGATCCCGTCGCCTCGATCGCGGCGCGGATCTCGCCTGCGCTGGGGTTCATCGTCTGGCCGCCGCGGATGACTTCGACCGCGCCGATAGAGCGCAGGAGCCGCTCGATGCCGTCGCCGGCGCCGACCGCCACCACGGCGATGCCCGCGGCCCTTGCCGTCGCCTGCTCGCGGCGGCGGACGGCGAGCTCCTGGAACTGCTGCTCCATATCCTCGGCCTTCTCGTGCGAGAGTGTGCCGAGCGTGCGCCCGTACGCGAGCGCGTCGTCCGGCGTCAGCGTGTGCAGGTGCACGCGCACAAGGTCGCCGCCGCCGACCACGAGCAAGCTGTCGCCCATCGCCTGCAGCCGCGCGCGGATGGCGTCCGCGTCGAGCTCGCCGCTGGTGGCCGTATGGATGACGAACTCGGTGCAGAAGCCCGCCTGCTCCCCCTCGCCGTGCAGCTGCTCGCGCGCGCTCAGCCACGACGCGTCGATCGCGCCGAAATCCGCCGGCTCGGCCGCCGGCTCTTCGCCGCGCAGCGCGCGCAGCATGCCGTCGAACAGCACGAACAGGCCCTGCGCCCCCGCGTCTACGACGCCTGCCTCTTTCAGCACCGGCAGCAGCTCCGGCGTGCGCGCCACCGCCTCGCGCGTGCTCTCGACGACGGCCGCCAGCGTATCGAGCGCGCCTTTGCCGCCGCGCGCGCGGTCCGCCGCGGCGGAAGCCGCGGCCGTGATCGCCGTCAGGATCGTGCCCTCCTTCGGGTTCGAGACGACGCGATAGGAGGCCGCGCGGCCGCACTCCAGCGCGCCGGCAAGGGCAGCGGCATCAAGCGCGGCGTCCGGCGGCAGCGCCGTGAAGCCGCCGAGGATCTGCGAGAGGATGACGCCCGAGTTGCCCTTCGCGCCCATGAGCGCGCCCTGCGCCGCCGCCTTCGCCACGCCGGCGACGCTTGCGTCTCCTGCGCGCTCGACCGCGTCGACCGCCGCGCGCATCGTCAGCGACATGTTCGTGCCGGTGTCGCCGTCGGGTACGGGGAAGACGTTGATGGCATTGAGCGCGTCGGCCTGGCGGCGGAGGGCGGCCGCTCCGCCCGCGAACGCCCGCGCGAGCGCGGGGCCGTCGATGGCCGCGATGGCCGCTGCGGGGGCGGTTTCAGCTTCGTTTGGGCGTGGCGGCATGTGCGGCGGGTTGCCTCAGGCTCGCGTAGGATGCTACATTTCCGTGTTCAAGAGTCTAGCACGGTATCCACCGATTCGAAGGCGAGCATCAACATGCCTGCGATCTGCGCAGTCTGCGGCAAAGGTACGACCTTCGGCCGCAACATCCGGCACCAGCACTCGGGACGTTGGGAGCGCGAGGCGCCGAAGACGAACCGCACGTTCAAGCCGAACCTGCACCGGCAGATCGTCCACGTGGGCGGCGACTC
>JBBTPG010000084.1:0-2221 GCA_038066315.1 Chloroflexota bacterium
GCCATCACCGATGTTGGCAGACCCGATCGACCGAACACGACGCGCTCCGCCGCCACGCGGGCGGGGCGAGCCCCGCCCCTACATGGCGTGGGTGCGCGGCATCGCGGCGCGGGGTTGGGCGGACGAGCACGGGCGGGGCGAGCCCCGCCCCTACACGGCGTGGATGCGCGCGATCGCGGTGGTTGGGCGGGCCAGCGACGGGCGCAGCAGGCTGCGCCCCTACAGCGGACGACGCCGATCATCGGGGCGGCGCTACGGCGCTGGGGCGCATTCGGATAAGCTAGTCGGCAACAGCCACCATCACAGCCAAGCAAAGAGAGCCCTGCATATGCGCATGTCGCGACTGTTCGGGAAGACGCTGCGGAACGCGCCCGCCGAGGCGGAGACGGCGAACCATCAGCTGATGCTGCGGGCGGGGCTGGTGCAGCAGCTTGCGGCGGGCATCTACAGCTACCTGCCGGTGGGCTGGCGCGTGATGCGGAAGATCGAGCAGATCATCCGCGAGGAGATGGACCGCGCGGGCGGGCAGGAGGTCGTGATGCCGGCGCTGCAGCCCGCGGAGCTGTGGGAGGCGTCGGGCCGCGCGCAGACGATGGGCGACGTGCTGTTCCGCCTGAAGGACCGCCGCGAGCGCGACTACGTCATCGGCCCGACGCACGAGGAGGTCGTCGTCGACCTGTTCAAGAAGCAGGTGCAGAGCTACCGCGACATGCCGCTGATGGTCTACCAGATCCAGACGAAGGCGCGGGACGAGGCGCGGCCGCGCGGCGGCCTGATGCGCGTGCGCGAGTTCACGATGAAGGACGCGTACAGCTTCGACGCGGACTGGGAGGCGCTGGACGACAGCTACAAGGCCGCGCGCGCGGCGTACACGCGCATCTTCGAGCGGTGCGGCGTGCCGGCGATCCCGGTGCTCGCCGACTCGGGCGCGATCGGCGGCAAGGACAGCGAGGAGTTCATCTTCCTCACCGAAGTCGGCGAGGACACGATCCTGCTGTGTCCATCGTGCGGCTACGCGGCGAACGCGGAGAAGGCCGACCACAAGAAGCACGAGGTGGAGTCGGAGGAGTTGCTGCCGCTCGAAGAGGTCGCGACGCCGGGGCAGAAGACGATCGAAGACCTGGTGAGCTTCCTCGGCGTGCCGCACTTCCGCACGCTGAAGGCGGTGTTCTACGAGGCCGACGGAGCTCCCGTGTTCGTCGCGATCCGCGGCGACCTGGAGGTGAACGAGGCGAAGCTCCGGAACGCGCTGAAGGGCGTCGAGATCAAACTGCTGGACGACGAGGGCGTGCGCAAACACGGGCTCGTCGCGGGATCGGCGTCGCCGGTGGGGCTGAAGGGCATCAAGATCGTCGCGGACGATACGGCGCTCACGTCGTACAACCTGGTCGCGGGCGCGAACAAGCCCGACGTGCACTACAAGAACGTCAACCACGGCCGCGACTGGGCGGCCGACATCGTCACCGACATCTCGCTGGCGACGGCGGGGGCGGCGTGTTCGCGCTGCGGCGGCACGCTGGAGACGAAGCGCGGCATGGAGATGGGCCACGTGTTCAAGCTGGGGACGGTGTACACGGAGAAGCTCGCGGCGACGTACGCGGACGAGGCGGGCGATCTGAAGCCGGCGGTGATGGGCTGCTACGGCATCGGCGTGGGGCGCGTGTTCGCCGGCGCGATCGAGGCGAACCACGACGAGCGCGGGATCATCTGGCCGCCGGAGCTGGCGCCGTACGCCGTGCATCTCGTCGGCCTGGGGTTCGACAAGCCGGGGGTGCGCGAGAGCGCGGAGCAGGTGTACCAGCAGCTCGTCGATGCGGGCATCGACGTGTTGTACGACGACCGCGAGGAGGGTTCGGCGGGCGTGAAGTTCAACGACGCCGACCTGCTGGGCATGCCGGTGCGCGTCACCGTCAGCCCGCGCAGCATCGAGAACGGCGGCGCGGAGGTGAAGCGCCGGACGGTGAAGGACGCGCAGGTCGTTCCGCTGGCAGATGCGACGGGAGCTGTGCGCGAGCTGCTCGCTCGCCGTGACTGATTGCGCGATCGCGCCGAGTGAGGTGCGGGCCTCGACGGGTTGGCGGTGGACGAGCACCTCACCCTCGCCACGGCGAGCAGGCTGGGCTGTCTCCGCGGCGACTCTTCGATCGCCGGACTCACAGCCGAGGACGGCCGTGCCACACGCTTCGCGTCGCGTAACTAACGATTACTCGGACGCACTACA
>JBBTPG010000085.1:0-4712 GCA_038066315.1 Chloroflexota bacterium
CGCACGAGCCGCGGATGGTCGTGCTGCGCGTGCCGGAGCAGCTCGCCAAGCTTGGCATAGGCATCGCCGTTGGCGTGCTGGCGCTGTTCGCCATCTTCGGCGTACGCGCGCTGACGAGCGCGGACGGCAAGGGCGGACCGCTGCCGGCGACGGCGGGGGTCGCGGCGTTCAACCAGGCGCGCGCCGACGAGCTGCAAGCGCTGCTACAGCAGGATCCGGCGAACCAGGACGCGTTGTTCGAGCTCGGCGAGATCATGTTCGAGGGCGAGCGCTACGAGGAGTCGATCGCAGAGCTGACGAAGCTCGTCGCGCTGGATCCCGCAAACAAGCTCGCACTGAACGACATTGGCACGGCCAACTTCAACCTCGGCCGGCCCGATGAGGCGAAGGTGTGGTGGCGGAAAACCCTGGCCGTCGACCCGAACGATGTCCAGGCGCACTACAACATGGGCTTTGTGTTCGCGAACACCGAGCCCCGCGACCTCGCCGGCGCCGTGAGCGAGTGGGAGACCGTCGTACGGCTCGACCCGGAGTCGCAGCTCGGGCAGACGGCGAAGGTGCATGTTGACGGGCTGAAGGCACAGATCACCGGGACGCCCGACGCGGCAGGTGCAGCCGCAACGCCGACGGCGGCCGTGGCGCCGTAGGAAGCAGGAGCAGAGCCGTGGACGGCGAGAACGTCACCATCCTGGTCGCCTTCGCAGCGGGAGTGCTCTCGTTCGCGTCGCCGTGCGTCCTGCCGCTGGTGCCGGTCTACATCGCGCACATGGCGGGCGTCTCCGTTGGAGGCCGCGCAGCCGCGCACCGGCGGCTCTGGCCGGCGCTTCACGCCGCCGTCTTCGTCCTGGGCTTCACGATCGTCTTCGTAGCGTTCTGGGTATCGATCGGCTTGGTGGGGTACGCGCTGCGCGATAACGTGCGCTACCTGCGGCAGGCCGGCGGCGCCGTCCTCATCTTCATGGGATTCCACCTCGCTGGTGTGATCAACCTGGGCTTCCTGAGCCGGGAGCACGTATACAGCGGCAAGGTCCGGCAGCGGTCGGGCTTCCTTCGCTCATTCTCGCTGGGGCTGATCTTCGCTGCGGGCTGGACGCCGTGCATCGGCCCGGTGCTGGGCGCCATCATCGGCCTCGCATCGTTCGACGGCGAGTCCGCACGCGGGACGCTGCTCCTCGTCGCGTACTCTCTGGGGCTCGGCGTGCCGTTCATCGCCGCGGCGATGGCGGTGGACACCGTGACGCGGCCGCTGAAGCAGGCGCGCCTGCTTCGCATCGGCGTGCCGATCGTGAGCGGCGTGCTTGTCGCCGGCATCGGCGTGCTGATGCTGACGAACACGCTGGTACAGATGCCGCAGTACTTCGACTGGGGAGGAAGCCCACGTGGCTAGGAGCCGTGAGATGAAAGCGCTGCCCGCGGTCCAGACGCCCGCACGAACTACTCCGGTATCGCCCTGGCTGGCGAACCCCACCGGGCAGCTGTGGCACACGCTGACCTCCGTGCGGCTGGCGCTCACCCTCATCCTGCTGATCGCGGTCGCGACGCTGACGGGCACGCTGCTGGACCAGGTGCCGGCCTCTGTCGCGAATGACTCCGTGGCCTACAATCGCTGGCTCGAGGGCGCGCGGGGACGCTACGGCGTCTTCACCGACGTCATGGCCCGCCTGCAACTCCTCAGCGTGTTCAGCTCCATCTGGTTCCGCGGGCTCATCGCGCTGCTCGTCGCGAACATCGTCGTCTGCACCATCAATCGCTGGAGCAGCATTCGCGCCCAGGTGTTCAGCCCGCGCGTCCGCATGACCCCGACGTACTTCGACCGTGCCCGCGTTGGCGCGACGTTCAGCGTCAACCTGCCCGCCGCCACCGCCGCCGCCACCGTCCGGCAGGGCTTCCGCAGCGCCGGCTACCGCTCGCTCACCGAGGACGGCGAATCGGTCGCGATGTACGCCGACCGGTTCCGCTTCTCGCGGCTGGGCACGTTCCTGACGCACCTGAGCCTGGTGCTGCTGCTGGTCGGCGCCATCATGGGCCGCGTGTGGGGTTGGAGCGACAACCAGTTCATCGTGGCGCAGGGCGCGACGCGCGAGGTGCCGCTCGCCAAAGACATCTCCGTGAAGCTGGAGCAGTTCCAGGAAGAGTGGTACGTCGAGGGGCCGCCGAAGGATTTCTCGAGCGAACTCGTGATCTACGACAAGGGCCAGGAAGTGAAGCGCGGCACGACGCGCGTCAACTCGCCGATGTCGTACAAGGGCATCGCGTTCAACCAGGCCTTCTTCGGACAGGTCGCCGTGGTCGAGGTGAAGGACGCCGCCGGCAACGACATCTTCAACGAAGGGGTGCCGCTGGCGTGGACGTCGAACCAGGGCAAGCGCCCGGTCGGGTTCATGGAACTCCCCGGCCAGCAGGTCACCGGCTACATCGTCGGGCCGGAGCCCGGCTCATACGACAGCGCCGTGCCGCTGGGGACCGTGCGTCTCGAGCTGTATGACAAGACGACCAAGCGCTTGGTGAAGGTCGAGAGCCTGTCGCGCAACCAGGACGTGCAGGCGGAAGGGCTGACGTTCCGCTTCCTTCGCGAGAGCCAGTTCACGGGCCTCAAGGTCGTGAAAGACCCGGGCGTGAACATCGTCTGGCTGGCAAGCGGCCTCATGGTGCTTGGCCTGGTGATGGTGTTCTGGTTCCCGCACCGGCGCATGTGGGCGCTGTGCACTCCGCGCGCCGATGGCGGCGCCGATGTGCGCCTGGCCGCCGCATCGCAGCGCGATCTGGGTCTGGAGAAGGACTTCGAGCAGGTGACGGCGAAGGTGCGACGCGCCCTGACCCGCCGCCAGCAGGACGAGAAGAGAGGAGCCGGACATGTATGACCTTTCTCAGTACTCTTATGTGGCATCGTTCATCGCGCTGGCGCTGGCGGCGGTGTTCTACGCGTCGTACGGCGTGACGCGGCGGCGCGCCGTCGTGGTCGGCTTCGATGCGGACATCACGGCATCCATCGGCGGGCCGCGGATGCCCGCTATGACGGCGTCGCTCGGCCGATGGGGGACGATCCTCATCATCAACGCGTTCGCCTTCCTCACCGGCGCGTTGGCGTTCCGCTGGATCGCCGCCGGTCACGGGCCGTTCTCCAACATGTACGAGTTCTCGCTCGCGTTCGTCTGGGGCACCCTGGCCGCGCACCTCTACTTCGAGTTCCGCTACGGCCTGCGCTCTCTCGCGATCCTGGTGCTGCCCGTGTGCCTGGCGATGCTGGCGTACGCCGCGACCGTGCCCTCGGAGATCGTTCCGCTGGTGCCGGCGCTGCAGAACAGCCTGCTGCTGTCGATCCACGTCGCCGTGGCGATCGCGGCGTACGGCGCGTTCGTGCTGTCGTTCGCGGCGGCGGTGCTCTTCCTGTTCAACCGGCAGGACCGGTTCCACTGGTTGCCGCGACGGGCGATGCTCGACGAGGTGGGCTACAAGGCCGTCATGTTCGCCTTCCCGCTGTTGGCGCTGGTGGTCATCCTGGGCGCGGTGTGGGCCAAGGTGGCCTGGGGTACGTATTGGAGCTGGGACCCCAAGGAGACCGCCTCGCTCGTGACGTGGCTCATCTACGGCGGCTACCTTCACGCGCGTGTCGTCCGTGGCTGGAAGGGCGAGCGGAGCGCCTACCTGCTGATCGCCGGCTTTGGCGCCGTGGTGTTCACGTACTTCGGCAACTACTTCCTCGGAGGGCTGCACAGCTATGGCTAGCCACACCGAACCGCTCGACCTGGCCGCGGCTGACCTGCAGGACGAAGATCTCGCCACCGTGCGCTGGCGGCCGACGCCGGGCGCGCTGCGCAACATCGTCGCCACGGTACTGGTCGGCGTCGCGATCGCCGCGCTCGTCTGGGTCTTCGACCGCCCCGGTGCCGCCAACAGCCAGTCGGTGACGGTGACCGCCGCCGCGACGGGTGCGGCGCCGAAGGTCGGCAAACCGGCGCCGGACTTCGAGTTGACGATGATCGATGGGACGAAAGCGCGGCTCAGCGACTTCAAGGGCAGGCCCGTGTGGATCAACTTCTGGGCGTCCTGGTGCCCGCCGTGCCGCGCCGAGAACCCGGACATTCAGGACCTGTACAACGCCCACAAGGACGCCGACGGACTGGTGCTGCTCGCGCCCGCCATCGGCGAGGGGCGCGACAGCGTCGCCGGCTACATGCAGCGCGCGGACCTGCAGTACCCGGTGGGCACGGACAGCGATACGCAGATCGCGGCGAACTACCGCGTGCTGGGCATCCCGACGCACATCTTCGTGGACCGCGACGGGATCATCCGCGAGATCCGCGTCGGCGCCATCAGCAAGAAAACGATGGAGAAGAAGCTAGCGCAGATCATCGGCTCCCCGTAGCCGTAACCCGTCCGAGTTTGCCGGCTCGATTGGCGCCCGCCCAGCACCCGCTGCGACGGGCGTCAATTGTTCTCAACGGCAGCCAATCCGATGACAGATGGACACCTCGCCGTGCGCTGCGCCCCGCGAAGTCGGCTCGCGCGAGATCCCGTCCAGTTGGCGGCTGCTTCGACAGGCACCGTGCACTCCGCAGTGATCGCCGGCGAACCGCGAACGTCCCCTGCGCGGGCGGCGTGAATCGGCTAGAATCGCGTACGGAGCCCGCTACAAGCGGGAGTAGCTCAGTTGGTAGAGCATCTGCTTCCCAAGCAGAGGGTCGCGGGTTCGAGTCCCGTCTCCCGCTCCA
>JBBTPG010000086.1:0-1114 GCA_038066315.1 Chloroflexota bacterium
GTCATCCGCTCGTTCTCGATGGAAGGCCGCATGACGGTGTGCAACATGTCGATCGAGGCCGGCGCCCGCGCGGGCCTCGTCGCGCCGGACGACACCACGTTCGCGTACGTCGAAGGCCGCCCGTTCGCGCCGAAGGGCGCCGGCTGGGAGCGCGCGCTCGACGGGTGGCGCGCGCTGCCGACCGACGACGGCGCGGCGTTCGACGCGTACGTCGAGCTGCGCGGCGAGGACATCGAGCCGTGCGTCACGTGGGGCACAACGCCCGCGCAGAGCGTGCCCGTCACCGGCCGCGTTCCCGACCCCGCAAGCTTCGACGACGAGCGCGTGCGCGAACTCGCCGAGCGATCACTCACCTACATGGATCTGAAGCCCGGGACGGCGATCGAGGACATCAAGCTCGACCGCGTCTTCCTCGGATCGTGCACGAACGGGCGCATCGAGGACCTGCGCGCGGCCGCCGACGTCGTACGCGGACACAAGGTCGCGAAGCACGTCACGGCGATGGTCGTGCCGGGCTCCGGGCTCGTGAAGGCGCAGGCGGAGCAGGAGGGGCTCGACGCGATCTTCACGGAAGCGGGCTTCGAGTGGCGCGACGCGGGCTGCTCGATGTGCCTGGGCATGAACCCGGACTTCCTGATGCCGGGCGAGCGCTGCGCCTCGACGTCGAACCGCAACTTCGAGGGGCGGCAGGGGCCCGGCGGCCGCACGCACCTCGTCAGCCCGCAGATGGCCGCCGCCGCCGCCATCGCCGGCCACTTCGTCGATATCCGCTCATGGAGGCGAGACTGATGGAGCCGTTCAAGAAGGTCCGCGGAAAAATCCTGCCGCTCCCGCGCGCCGACGTCGATACCGACCAGATCATCCCGGCGAAGTACCTGAAGCGCATCGAGCGCACCGGCTTCGGCGAGTTCGCCTTCGACGCCTGGCGCAAAGACCCGAACTTCGTGCTGAACGACCACCGCTACGACGGCGCCGAGGTCCTCGTGACCGGCCCGAACTTCGGCTGCGGCTCGTCGCGCGAGCACGCGCCGTGGGCGCTGCAGCAGATGGGGCTCAAGGCGATCGTCGCGCCTTCGTTCGCCGATATCTTCCGCAACAACTGCGCGAAGATCGG
>JBBTPG010000087.1:0-10879 GCA_038066315.1 Chloroflexota bacterium
ACACGGTGCCGATCGGCACGCCGCTCGCGGAGTTCGAGGCGGCGGCAGGCGCGCCCGTCGCGACTAGCGCCGCGCCGGCAGCGATGTCCGCGGCAACTACCAGCGGCGCGGGAAACGTGGGCGAGGCGCGGCGGACCGGCCGCTACTCGCCTGTCGTGCTGCAGCTGGCGAGCGAGCAGAACATCGACCTTTCGCTGGTGCGAGGGACGGGGATCGACGGTCGCGTCACGCGGCAGGACGTCCAGCGGTACATCGAGAATCCCGCCGCACACACGGCGCCGCCGCCCGAAGGCGCGGGCGTCGTCGGCGTGCAGGCGGGCGCGCCTGCGACGATCGCCGGCCCGCAGCAGGCCGCCGCGCAGCGCGCTCCCGGCGTCATACCGCTCTCGGCGACGCGTCGCTCCATCGGCGCCCACATGCTCGAATCTCATCGCACGATCCCGGTCGCCTGGATGATGGTCGAGGCGGACGTCACCGGCCTCGTCAGCCTGCGTGCGCGCCTCAAGGACGACTTCGAGCGGCAAGAGGGCGTGAAGCTCACCTACCTGCCGTTCTTCATCCAGGCGGTCGTCGCCGCGTTGAAGGAGCATCCGCAACTGAATGCGACGTACACCGGCGAGGGGATCCGGCAGCATCCCGACGTGCATCTGGGCATCGCGGTGGCGACTGAGTCCGGCCTCCTCGTGCCCGTGCTGCGGAACGCCGCTGGTCTGCCGCTCGCCGGCATCGCGCACGAAACCAAGCGCCTCGCGGAGAAGGCGCACGCGCGCCGGCTCGCGCTGGAAGAGATGCGGAACGCGACGTTCACCCTCGACAACACCGGCGCGTTCGGTTCGATCGCGTCGCAGCCGATCGTCCCTGTGGGACAGGTGGCGATCATCACGACGGAAGTCATCCGTCGCGAACTCCGGCCCGTCGGCGATGAGCCGTTCGGCGTGCGCTCGCTGATGAACCTGTGCATCAGCTTCGACCATCGCGCGCTCGATGGCGCCGAGGCCGGGCGCTTCATGCAGGCGGTCAAAGGGCGATTAGAGCATGCGAGTGCGGGTGTCTGATTGGGCTGGCTCGCTGAGCCCTGCGCCCTACGGGGCGTAGCCCGAACCACAGCCGCCGAGGGTCGCGGCGCGTTGCGCCATCGGCGGCGTGCGTGCTCCAGCCGGCCGGGCTGTTGCGCCCGTGCAAACGGCCTGAACGGCCCCTGTGTCGGCGGCGCGCATCGGCGACCATACAGTCCAGGAAATGCGGTCGAGGGCGGAGTGCACGCGATGAGCCTCATCGGACTCGTGTTGGTCTGGGCTCTTATCGTCATCGTCTCGATGGCGGTGAGCGTGTTGCTGGCCCACCGCTGGGGCCGCGACCCGTTCGGCTGGGCGGTGCTCGCGGCGGGCATGGGCCCCTTCGCCATCGTGGCGCTGCTCGGAACACACAAATCGGACGTCGCTCACCCGCAGCCGTTCCAGGACGGAGAGCCGCCGCAGACCGCTGGTCTTGCCACGAAGATCGTCGTTGCCGCGGTCGATGCGTCGGACGCGGGCGCGCACGTCGCGCGTTACATCTGCGAGCACGTGCCCGCCGCCCGTGTCGAACTGCTGACGATACTCCCGCGCGAGTGGCATCCGACGGAAGGCACCATGTCGTCCGACGATCGCCAGGCGCGCGTCGATGCCGCCACGCGACGGCCGCTCGATCTGCTGCGCGAGGCCGGCGTGCCGGCTGCCGTCGTCGTCGGCTACGGCGAGCCCGGTGCGGAGGTCGTCCGTTTCGCGGAGACGTGCAGCGCCGTTCTTGTCGTCGTCGGCCGCCGCGGCGCGGGACTGACGAAAGCGTTGCTCGGGTCAGTATCAGACTCGGTCGTCAAACACGCACGGTGTCCGGTTGTGGTGGTGGGATAGGCTGGCGAGTCCGCGCCTTCGCCCACCTGCCGGACGGACGCCGCGCGCCCGTCCGATCAGCACTGACAAGCGCACGTCGCAGGGGCTACGCTGGCGATCTGCGCGTGTGCGGCGTCGCGCACGGCCATTGCAGGAGGAGGTCACCATGTCGGTCGCGCGGATTACGGAGATCTCGGTCGGGTCGCCGACGAGCTTTGAGGACGCCATCAGGACGGGCGTCGATCGCGCCAACAAGACGCTGCGCAACGTCCGCGGCGCGTGGGTGAAGGAGCAGCAGGTCGTCGTCGAGCACGAAGCCATCAAGGAGTTCCGCGTGAACCTGATGGTCACGTTCATCCTCGACGACTGAAGAGGCCGCGCCTGGCTACAAGGGCCAGCGCTTGCTCACGACGACGTCGATACCGCCGGTGGCGTTCTGCACCTCGACGTTGGTGGCGCGGCCGCTGCGCCGGTACTGCAGCGTGACGGTCCCGCCGCCGACGCGCAGGCCCCGCACCTGCACGGAGTTCAGCCAGCCCGGCAGCTTCGGATCCACAATGCGCAGGCGCTTCTCCGGCGCCTCCGCCTTCAGCCCCAGCATCGCCTGCGTGATCAGCGGGAACGTCCCGGCCGCCCACGACTGCGGCCTGCAGGCGACGGGATACGGCACGGGTGAGTTGTGTGCCGAGCGCGCGTCGCCGCCGAACAATTCCGGCAGCCGGAAGTACGGGAACGCGACGGCGGCATCGAAGAGGGCCGTCGCGACCTCGTTCGCCTCATCTTCGAAGCCGTACATCTTGAACCCCATGGCGGCGATGCTGTTGTCGTGCGGCCAGACCGTGCCCAGGTGATAACCGATGGGGTTGAAACGCGGGCTGCCGCCGGTGAGCGTGCGCAGCCCCCAGCCGCTGAACATGTCGTTGCCCATCAGGCGGGTCGTCACCTGTTGCGCCCGCGCCGCATCGATGAGCCCCGTCCAGAGGCAGTGCGCCGGGTTTGTCGACACCGACTCGACAGGCCGCCGCTGGCCGTCGAGCGCCATGGCGTAGTACCCCTGTCCCGGCAGCCAGAAGTCCTCGTTGAACTGGCGCTGCAGCCTGCCCGCATCGCGCCGGACGCGCATCGCCAGCTCCGTCTCGTCCAGCTTCTCCAGCAGCAGCGCCATGCGTGTCCGGGCCGCGTACGCGTACCCCTGCACCTCGGCCAGTGAGATCGGCGGATGCGCCAGCGTGCCGTCGGCGTGCGCGACGGCGTCGCCGGAGTCCTTCCATCCCTGGTTGACCAGCCCCTTCGCCGACCGCTTCTCGTACGAGAGGTAGCCGTCGCCGGCCACGTCGCCGTGGGTGTCCATCCACGCGATCGCCGCGCGGATCGCCGGCAGCAGCTCGCGCACCAGCCGCAGGTCCGCGGTCCACTGGTAGTACTCCGCGATGAGCATGAGGAAGAGCGGCGTGGAGTCGATGCTGCCGTAGTACGGTCCGTACGGCAGCTCGCCCGCGCGTGACAGCTCATCGAATCGCAGTTCGTGCAGGATCTTCCCCGGCTCTTCGTCGTGCGACGGGTCCAGCCGTTTGCCCTGCCATGCCGCCAGCAGCCGCAGCGAGTCGCGCGCGATCTCCGGCCGGTAGGCCAGCATCTGCATCGAGAGAATGCAGGCGTCGCGGCCGAACAGCGCGTCGAACCACGGCGTGCCGGCGGCAGGGTAGCTCTCGCCTGCCTCGTTCTGGCTCCAGAGCATCCGCACGTCGCTGAGCGATCGCGACATCACGCGGTTGAAGAACTCGTTGTCCGTGGTGATCTTCGTGCAGCCGTCGGCCCAGCTTCGATGTGACGCCGCCACCGCGTCGAATCGGTTGATCGGCGCCACGGCCGCCCGCTGTCCGTCGATCGCGACCGTGATCCGGAGCGAGACCGTCTCGCGCCGCTTCAGCGTCACGCGGAACTGCGCCGATGACTCGTTCAACTCGTCCGGCGTGCGGTCGAACTCCACGCTCGTCCTCCGGTCGCGGCCGTCGATGCCCGTGTAGGCGTAACGGATCGAGCGCTCGCCAACGACCGGCGCATGTACCTTGCCGTGACGCTGCCGCTCGTATCCGCGCACGTCGAAGATGTCGGCGAAGTCCGCCCCGAATTCGTACCCCAGGCTCAGTGTGAGGGGGAACGCGTTGAAGTTTGTGACGGACAGCCGCTCCTCGATGACGTCCGCAACGACGCGTTGCCGCCGGATCTCGATACTGCCCCGGCGCACCGTGCGGCCCGTTGCCGCCGTGAGCGCCGGGTTCGTCATCACCTGCTCCATCGCGTAGCCCAGTTCAGCGGTGGAAAGAAGCAGCACCGGCTCGGTGCCGTTCAGCCTGAAGTGATACGTGGACAGGTGGCGCGTGTCTGCGTGGTAGACGCCAAATCCCTGGCGGTTGCCCGCCGGCACGTCGCCCGCCGGGTCAGTGAGCAGGAACGACGTGCCCTCGCGGATCACGAGAGCCTCGCGTATGTCGTCGATGCCCATCGGTTCGCCCTCGGGCAGGGCGAACCATTCTTCTTCGCCTGTCTCGTCCGGCGCGGGGCGCGCGGCGCCACCGCGCTTCTGCTCGCGCGTCATCCGGCGCGCCACAGCGCGGCCGGCGCCGGGATCAGCGGGTTGTTCGCTACCTCGCTCATGCTGTCGTGCCACCGCAACCGATCCTCAGTCGCACACGCGTCGCGCTCGGAACCGGCCGACCCGGAGAGCAGCGTCGTGCCAGAGACATAGTCGGCCACCCACCGCCCGGGCTGCAACCTCATGGCCTACGGCCCGTAGGGCGCGCCGCACGTCCTGGGTCAGCGCTACCGCATACGCATCCGGTCGCTGCTCGATGCTACCTCGATCTCGCGGCGGACACCCGCCAAGCCGCCTGCCCGGCTCGCTTGTGATCGATCGGTCGTCGCATGCCGCCTCCTCAGCTACCGGCGGGCGTTGTCCCGCCCGCCGTGCGGGCTGGTAACGCGCTGATGTGCCGGTGTCGTCCGCCGCGCTTGGTGGTCCGCGCGCAGGAACAGGATGGGGCAGGGCGCCTGCGCGAGCAGCCTCCGGACGACCTGCGCGCGCCCGGCCGAAAGGCTGCCGCCCCACGCGGTGATGATCACGTCGCAGTCTTCGTCGGCCGCGTACTGCACGATCTGTTCGCCGGGGTCGCCGCACCGCAACGCCACCTCGGTGGAAAACGCGCGGCCGCCGCGCTCGCGGGCGAAGCCCCTGCGCATGAATTCGTCGCGCCACGCCTCCATCTCGTGATGGATCTGGTCTGAGTAGCGCGAGATCGCCGGCGCCTTCGCCGACGAAGGCTGGTCGCACAGCACGTAGAGCAACACAAGCCGCGCGTTCGCCGCCGTGGCCAGCGCGGCTCCCTCCGCGACAGCCTGCGCCGCCTCATCGCTGCCATCAAGCGGCACGAGGATCCGTCTCACGTGCCGCAGCCGGTGTATCTGCGACTCGGCGCTGAGTGCGGAGCGCACCACGTACACCGGGCAGGGCGGGTCCGTCAGTACGCCCAGCGTCACGTGGCCTGCCAACGCATCCAGGTTGCCCGTAGCGCCGTGCGACGACAGCAAGATCGCGCTTGCCGGCAACTCGCGCGCGGTTTCGCGGATGCTGTCGGCGGCGTGGCCTCTGGCATGGTGCGTCCGCACGCGTGGCAGCCACGCTTTGGAAATCCGGGCGCGTGCCGCCACAGCCTTCGCAGGCACCGGCTCGCGGGACACGAACAGGACGTGGATATCCGCGTCCGTCAGGTCAGCCAGCGCGCTTGCGACCGCGAGCGGCTGCTCCGCCGGCATCGATCCGTCGAGCGGAACCAGGAGATGACGCTTCTTCTCAGGCATGTCCGCTACCGTCTTTCTGATCCACCGCGGACCACCGGGTGACCGCGTGGTCGAAGCCGAAGACCGCGGGCGCGTCCGCGGATACGGTGCGAGTCACGTGATTCACACGCACCAGGCAGGGCATCCCCGTAACCTGCACGGCGACGGTGCCGCCCGCTTCGATCCGCACGCGCAGCAGCCGGCCCCGCCAGCGCAGCGTGCATCCCAGGCGATCGATGCCGCGCGGAAGGAACGGGTCGAACGCCACGGACGCCTCGTCGAAGCTGAACCCGGCAAGCCCGAATATGATCGCCTGCCAGAGCCCGCCGAGCGCGGCGATGTGCACGCCGCCCGCCGCGCCGCGAAAGCCATCGCCCAGGTCGATGCGGGCGGTCTGTTCCAGGTAGGCGCGGCACCGCTCGTCGTCGCGCAGCCATGCCGCGAGCATCGCGTGCGTGGGCGGGCTCAGTGAGCTGGTGTGCGCGGTGAGCGGCTCGTAGTAGTCGAAGTTGCGTCGCAGTGCCGCCTCGCTCCATGCGTCCGGGAGCAGTGCCGCCGACATCAGCACATCCGCCTGCTTCACAGCCCGCATGCGCTGGATCGCCGCGGGCCCCATCGCGATGTCGATCGGCACGCCCGCGCGCCGGTAGCGGGCGACGTCGACGTCCTCCAGGCCGAAGAAGCCATCGAACTGCTCGACGATGCCGTCATCACGGGACGTCGATCGCACCAGCGCCTCAGCGATGCGCCTCCATTCCTGCGCGGCGCCTCCCGCGATGCCTGCGCGCACTCGCAGGGCATCGGCGACGGCCGGCTCCTTCGCCTCCAGCCGCGACAGGTACGACGCCGCCTCGCGCAGCACCCAAGCCGCCATCGCGTTCGTGTACGCGTTGTTGTCGACGCCCGTGTGATACTCGTCCGGCCCGATCACGTTGCGGATCTCGTAGCCGCCGCGTACCGGCGATGCCCTGCCGCACCAGAAGAGCGCGCACTGCAGCAGCATGTCCGCGCCACACTCGCGCATGAACGCATCGTCGCCCGTCGCGCGCCAGTACTTCATCAGCGCGTAGGGCACCGCGGCCGAGATATGGTGCTCCTGCTCGCCGTTCAGGATGCGCAGCGCGGACCCGTCCGGCAGCACGACGCTGTGCGGTGTGCGGTCTTCCCCCGTGTCGGTCGATTCCCATGCGTACAGCGCGCCCTGATAGCCGAGAGCCCGCGCGCGCTCCTTCGCCGCCGGCAGCGTGCGGTGACGATACATAAGACACGATCGGGCCGCGCCGGGCCGTGTGAACGTCAACGGCGGCAGCACGAAGACCTCCGTGTCCCAGAACACGTGACCGTGGTACGCCTCGCCCGAGAGGTTTCGCGCGCTGATCGACGTGCGCCCGCCGTCCTCCGTCGCCGCCGACAGCAGGTGGTACAGCGCGAACCGGACAGCCCGCTGCAGCTCGTCGTCGCCGTCGATCGTGACGTCCGCGATCGACCATCGTTCGCGCCATGCATCCTGGTGCCGCCGGAGCAGCTCGTCGAACGGTCGCCGCTCGCTCTGAGGGCGCTCCGCCGCTTCCCGATGCAGCGAGGCGACCATCTCCATCCGCAGCGGCGCGCCCGGCTCGACGCGTACACGCGTCGGCGCGCCTGCCGGTTCCACCGACGCCGCCTCCACTCGCCGCACCACCTCAAGCGATCCCAGCGGCGGAGCCGGAATCGCGTGTGCGACCGTGACCGCCCGCCGCGGCTCGCCCGAGACGGGCCGCCCGTAGCGCGGCAGGAACGCGTCCGGCGGGGCCAGCGTCACCTCCGCGGCGGTACCATCGCTGAGCGTCAGCGCCAGCCGGCAGAGGTAGCGATCGACGTCGGCCGCCGCCGCCAGGCGCGTCGACTCCCACCGCCAGGTCCGGCCCGCGTCATCGACGAACGTCCACGCCCGATGCAACTCGGCGCCCGCCATGTCGAGCGTCCGAACATGCGAGACCGTCTCGACGCTGGCCAGGTCCAGTTGCCGCCCGTCGATCGACACGCGGACGCTCGCCGGATCCGGCAGCGACAGCAGCGTCTGTTGCGCCGGAGAATCCGCGGGCACGTACACGCCCGCGACGATCATGATCGGGTTCGATGCGGGGTTGCCCTCCTCGAGCGCCGCGCGCACGCCGAACGCCCCGTTCGAGACGGCCAGCGCCGCCTCGACGCCGCGTTCGGCCCCGGGGTCGACGCCTTCGCGGACGATCCGCCAGGTGCCGGCATCGTGCACGATTAGCTTGTTCGGAGCGCCAGTTGCCATCGCAAGATGCTCAGAAATGCGCCGGGCCCGCCCGGCAGGCGGATCACGCCCGGCGGCACGCCGTTCGGCTCCCGTCCGACGGACACGATCCGCACGCCCCTGGTGTCCGGCGTGATCATACGCTCGTCGCTGCCAGCGAAGCCTCCGACGTCGCCGAACTCATCGCCGGCGATGAGGATCGCCGTCGCATCGATCGCGTGTGCCGTCGCAACGTGCTCGAAGATCCAGGCGATGGAATCGGACTTGTCCGTCAGCCCGATCTCGACGTACTTGCCGTCGCTCGTGACGCGCGGGTCCTGCAGCCCGCAGTCGCGCGCGATCGCGGCAGCCAGCCGCATCGCCTCGCCGATGTTCGCGAATCCCGCCGCCGCCAGCCGCCGCGTCGTGGCGGCGATCAACTCGTCGATCCGCGCCTTCGGCGGGTCGCTCCATTCGGGCAGCGGGATGAGATCGATCTTGCGCCGGTTGAGCCGGTCGTAGATGATGCTCGTCTCCAACCCAGACGGGGCGTCCGCCTGGCGCTCTCCGAGCCGCTTCCGCAGCTCCTCCGCCGCCCGCGTGAGCATCGCTTCCTCATTCGGCGACGCGATGCGACGGTACAGCGCGACGCGCTCGCCACCCTCGCCGTAGGCCCACACCTCGGAGCCGCGGTTCGTGAAGACGCGCAGCCGTGCGCGCAGGGCCGGCGCGATCTGCTCGATCGACTGGCGCTCCAGGTGCTCCGCCCTCGTGCCGGTCACCGGCGCCAGCCACACGCCCGCGGCCAGCAGCGACGCCATCGCGGCGTTGAGCGCGGGCACGGGCGTATTCCGGTCGGGCACCGCTGTGCCGTCCCAGTCGAACACGATCAGCTCGAAGCGATCGCGGAGCGCGGGCGGCACGCTCGGCGCAACGCCATCAGCGGCGTTGATCACGTGGTCCTCCCACGGCGACCAGGTAGACCGGCAGCTCTCGCGATGGCAGTCCGAGGACACCGTGTACGCTGATGTCGTCCAGGTTGCCGACGGGCGCGGAGCGCAGGCCCAGGGCCGTCGCCTGCAGGAGCAGGTTCTGCGCGACGTGGCCGGCTTCGAGGAGCACGAAGCGCTCGCTCAGGCCGCCGAAGCGCTGTCGCGACCGCTCCATGACCACAGAGACCACGAAGATCGCACCCGCGGCGGCGATGCTCGGCTGGCCGAGCGCCGCCATCATCAGGTCGGCGCGCAGGTCGCCTTCATACGGCCGGTACGCTACCGCATGCTCGGCCGGCAGGTAGTGGAGAATGCCGTCCGGAGTCGCCGCGTACAGCTCGATTGGATACGTCTGCCCCGCCGACGGCGCTGCCCGCCGGCCCTCCGCGTCCGTGACGCCCTGGCCTGCCCAAAACAGCTGCCCGATCTCTCCCTGCTCCAGGGCCAGACCGTCGAACTCCCGGAAGGAGCGGCGCCGCGCGATCGCGTCCTCCAGGCTCGTGTCGCTGCCCAGCGTGGGCGCTGGCAGCCGCCATTTCGCAGGCAACCCGACTGGGCGCGGCGTGCCGGCAGGCTTCCGGGTGTGCGTTGCCATGCTCCCACGATACGCTTCCCGTGTGATCGCGTCGAGTGCCGGATGGAGCCTTGTTCGCGGGCTGATCGCCGCGCCCAGGGCGGGCCCTCGCTTCCTGCCGGAGCGCCACCGACTTCGGGCGCTATGGCTCTGCCGCGCCCTGGCGGGTTGCCGCAATATCGAAGCCGGGCGCGCCATCGAAGACGCATGCGTCCGCGCGCGGAGGGCAGCTTGAGCATCCGCTTCGACCAGGTCAGCAAGTACTACGGCGACGTCGCCGCGCTCGTCGAATTCTCGCTCGATGTCGATGACGGCGAGTTCATGGTGCTGCTCGGCCCTTCAGGCTGCGGCAAGACGACCGCGCTGCGCATCCTCGCGGGGCTGGAGGAGCTCGATGCCGGCGAGCTGTATATCGGCGGGCGCGACGTCGCCGACCTCCCGTCGCGGGATCGCGATATCGCGATGGTGTTCCAGAATTACGCCCTGTACCCGCACATGAGCGTCTACGACAACATCGCCTTCGGCCTCCGCATGCGGAAGATCGGCCGCCGTGACATCGACAGCGCTGTGCGCGAAGCGACCGAGCTCCTGGGCATCGGCAGCCTCCTCAAGCGCAAGCCGGGTCAGCTCTCGGGCGGTCAGCGGCAGCGCGTCGCGCTCGGACGCGCGATCGTCCGCAGGCCGAAAGCCTTCCTGATGGACGAGCCCCTCTCGAACCTCGACGCGAAGCTCCGCTCGCAGACGCGGCTTGAGCTGATCCGGCTGCACCGGAGGCTGCAGACGACCGTCCTCTACGTCACCCACGACCAGGTCGAAGCCATGACCATGGGCCGGCGCATCGCCGTCATGGACCGCGGCCGCCTCCAGCAGGTCGGCTCGCCCGACGACATCTACGCGCGCCCGGCCAACATGTTCGTGGCCGAGTTCATCGGCAGTCCGTCGATGTCCATGTTCCACGGCGCGGTTCGGGAGGCTGGGCAGGAGGCGCTGAGCGTCGATGTCCCGGCCATGCCGTTCGTCCTGCATGGCGCGCAGGCGGCTCGCGTCCGGGCCCACGGCGCTGCCGAGCTGGCGATCGGCGTGCGGCCGGAGCACATCGAGCGCGCGGACGGCTACGGCGAGCGGCCCGCCGCATCCGCGTTCTCCGCGCAGGTCGACGTGGTCGAGTCGCTCGGCAACGAGGTCCACGCGACGCTGCTGATCGAAGGCCGGAGCATCGTAGCGCGCCTTGCCGCGGACAACCCGCCCCGCTCGGGCGAGACCGCGCGCTTCGTCATCACACCGGAGCATCTGCTGCTCTTCGATCCGGCAACGGGAAGGAGGATCGAATGACGGCGATTCCGGCTCGCTCACTGCCACGCCG